>NZ_JBVJIJ010000038.1:0-93648 GCF_055586325.1 Dactylosporangium sp. NPDC051087
GATCACCAATCGCCTACGAAACAGCCACCCAAACCATCTCAGCTACGCTGCCCCAAGCCGCATAAACGCGTGTCCAAGATCAGGGGCGAAGGCCCGACCCCGCAGCTGATCGCGGCGCAGGTCGCCACCAACCTCGTCGCACCGATCCTGTTGGCCCAGGCCGCGCTGCCGCTGCTGGAGGACTCCGGCGGGGTGATCGTCAACGTCAGTACGGCGGTGGGACAGCGGGCCTGGCCTGGCAACTCGATCTACGCTGCGACCAAGGTCGCCCTGGAACTCCTCACCCGCAGCTGGGCGGTCGAGCTGGCCCCCCGCGGGATTCGAGTGGTGGCGGTCGCTCCCGGCGCGATCGACACCCCCATCGGCGAGCACCAAGGCCTCACGCCGGAGCGGATTGCTGCAGTACGGGAGTGGCAACTCGCGCACACCCCCCTGGCCCGGATCGGTCGTCCCGAGGAGGTGGCTTGGGCGATCATCCAGCTCGCCGCGCCGGCAGCATCGTTCATCACCGGGGTAGTACTCCCGGTCGACGGCGGAGCGGTTATAGCCTGATGGAGCGGAACGGGAGGTGGGATGGGGTGCGGATCGGTGAGCTGGCCGAAGCAACTGGGACGACCGCTCGTGCGCTGCGGCACTACGAACAGGCCGGGCTGATCTCCTCCGAACGAGCCTCCAACGGCTACCGCATCTACGACGAGCGGGCCCCGGTTCGTGTCCGGAACATCCGTTATCTGCTGGCCGCCGGTCTCACCCTGGACGACGTGCGCGTGTTCCGGCCATGCCTGGACGGCGATGTCGCGGCCGCGCCGCCTTCGGACACGGGCCTGCGGGTCGCGCTGGAACGGTTGGCGGTCCTCAACGAACGGATCGCCGCCCACGCCGACGCCCGCGACCGGCTGGAAGCCGCACTTCGGGAGAGGACCGCCGATCGCACCCACCCGCTGACCACCTGACGCTTGTCTGACGGCTTGCTCACATCGCCGGAAAGCTGGCGCGCTTCACCGCATCAACCACTACTCACGCCCCGGCGGCAGCAGGCCGGCGAACCCCTCGCCATGATCAGGTGCACGGTCATGGGCAGAGGTGCGCCACTCGGCGTTCGTCACCGCGGCAGCATCTACGGAGAGTGGCCTGGTGATCGCGAGGTTGCCGCGTCGCTGCTTTGTCGTGGGCCGCGGGTGAAAGCTTCCTTTGCCACGTTGGCGCGACCGTGGGCGGGCTGTGTTGGAGGATGTCGGCATGCCGTTCTCGTTGCCGATCCCGGCCGAGGCTAACGCACTGTCGAGAAGGGATCCACGAGTCTTGGTGGTCGCCGTGATGTTGGCCGGCAGTTGCTGCAACTCTGAAGCACCGCGGCTTCAGCCCGTCTGCATCGATGGTCGGCGTGGTCAGCGGAAGGGTTGATCGTGGCGCGAGGCGATTGGGAGCCTGATGAGGCGGATCAGCAGTGGCTTCCCGAGTTTGATGTGCGGACTGTTGTCGCAGGTTTCCCGCCCGGTCTGGTAAGCCTGGACGACCCCAGGTTGCAGGTCTTGAACGACCACGGTCCGCCGCTGTCCGAGATTCGTGCCAGCGTCGAGGGGTTGGCCGGCGACGATCCTGCCGCTGTGCTGAAGGCGCTCACCGCCCTGGGATGGCTGGTCTGCAGCAATGGCAATACAGTCGTGTCCGGTGCGTTCCTGTTGCCGCACTTGATCCGGATGGCGGCGGATCGGGGATTCGCTTACCGGGTCGAAGTGTTGCAACTCGCCGGTGACCTTGCGCGGACGGATGGCCTCCGCATGGAGATGCGTCCGTGGATGCTGCGGGCCGCGCAGCCGATTCCAGTCTATGACCCCTGGGGATATCACGAGAACTGGTCAGTGGATGCTGTCCGTGTGATGGTTGGGCGTGACGCCCGCCTACTGATGGACCTTCTCGGCGATGACGATCCCGGCGTGCGCGGGCGTGCGGCCTACGTGCTGGTCACCGCGCTACCTGTCATCGAGGATCTACCCGGGGTGCTGAGGTCGAGGCTCGACGTCGAAGTCGACACAGCCGTGAGGATGATCCTTGTCATCAGCGTCGCGCAGCAGTACAGGGAACTCGACCGCGTCGCAGAGGCACTGGTCTGGACGCGGGCGCTGTGGTCCGATCCGACGTTGCCTGTCGAGCTCCGCCTGGGCGGCGCGATCGCCTGGCTCAACCTCACTTCAGCGGCCATACCGCCCGGACTGCGGCGCCTGCGGGACGAGGTGCCCGTGCCGGTTGTGCGCGAACTGGCGCAGCACCTTCCATGGATCTGGTGGCTCAGCTACTACCCTCCCGATGGGATTGAGGCCTGGTGGCAGCGTTTGGACGAGGCTTCCTCCGACTGAGCCCTCCGTGCAGGAGCATGTCGGCGCTAACGAGCCCACTTGAGGCGCTATTTCGCCACCAGCCAAGTGAGACACCCCCTTAGTCCAGGCCCAGCATCCACTCCACGCCGTGGCGGATGGCGGCGATGCCGGGCACGGTGTGCGCGTCCGACGGGTCGACGAGCACCTTCGCTGGGCCGTCCGGCCGCCAGTGCGTCACGACCACAGCGTCGGACCGTGCGTCGGGGCGCTCGAAGGTGTACGGCCAATGTGCTATCAGCACCAGGCCGTGACCAGCGAGGCGAGCGAGGACGTGTCCCATGGGTGCGCACTGTAGTCACAGCAGTTGCGTCGATGATCCCTGGCTCGCAACGTCCGCGGTAAGTACGGCTGATCTTGCAGAGGCGCGGCTTGATCTCCAGGCGCATGCGGATGTCACAACTGCTTCCCCTCGCCGCCGTGACAATCACCGCGAGTGACACGATGAAGTGATGTTCTGGCCGGTCCTCCTCGACACCGCTCCCCGCGACACCGTTTGGTCACTGGGCGAACGGGTCTCGACCCGCCTGAGATGGCTCGACGACCCAGATCTCCCCGACGATCTGGTGCTGCAGCAGGTCGGCGTGCGGGCCAGCACGTTGCTTGGTTTCGACGGGCAGCCCTGGGCGCAACTTGTCGAGGCCGGCGACCTGCGCGCGGTCCGGGACGGCGATCACCGATCAGGCGACGTCACGCTCGACGGATGCCTGGGCTTCGACGCCCTTCTGGGGATCATCGGCGAGTTGCCCGTCACGGAGGGTGTCGTCCGGCGGGTCCGGGTGGTGCATGACCTGCACGATCGAGGCACCAGCGAGTGGGTCCGCCGGCCCGGGGAAGTGCGCCTGACTGACGTCCCCGATGCCTGCCCCACACGCCTGCGCGACGAACCGTCATTGGCCGAACCGATGCCCGAGGACTGGGAGCCCGAGCCCGGCACCATGCAGATCATGAGCCCCGAAGAGTACTTCCAACTGGCCCGTGACCATCTCCCGGCAGAGCAGTGGCAGGCCCGCGGATTCCTCGTCGACCTGGACGTCGCCGATCCCTCCTGAGCCCACCCCAACGACTCCAGTGGCGACTTCGTGCGCTGCACTGTCCCACTGCGCGCCATGCTTGCCTCTCAGCGAGTGTGGGGTTGGTGGGTGTCGGGGGTCCAGTCCTCGATGTCCTCGGACCAGGGTGCGGGCCGGCCGTGGTCGTCCCAGAAACCGGTCTCGACGCCAGCGGGTAGGGCGGCGTTGCGTGCCGTGCGTTCAGCTCGCGTGGGGACGTCGGGGTGTGGTGCCGGTTCGATCATTTGGTCGCGGCCGGTGCTTTGGGTCGCTTGTTCGGCCGGTATGAGGGGCCGTTCATGAAGACCTGGTGGCTGGTGTTGATGAGCCGGTCGAGCAGGGATTCGGCGACGACGGGGTTGGGGAACAGCGGATACCAGTCCTGGGGTGCCCTGTTCGCGGTGATCGCGAGCGAGCGGCCATCGGCGATGCGTTGGGAGATGAGCTCGTAGAGGTCGTCGGCTTGGCCGGGGGTGAACTCGCGCATCGCGAAGTCGTCGAGGATGAGCAGGTCGGGTTTGACGTGCGCGGCGAGGCGTTTGTCGAAGGTGCGCCGGCGAGGTCGGCGAGGATGCGGCTGGTTTTGTGGAAGCGGACCTCGGCGCCGGCGCGGATGGCGAGGTGTCCCATGGCTTGGGCGACGTGGGTCTTGCCGACGCCGACAGCGCCGTAGAGGACGATCGATTCTCTGGCATTCAGCCAGCGCAGCGCGGCGAGGTCGCGGATCTGCGCGGCGGGGAGTTTCGGGGTGCGGATATGAAATGCGATCTTCTCCGGCGGGTAGTCTGCGACGTCGGTGGCCCGGCTCCGATCCTTGCGGACGTGGGTCTTGACCAGTTCGCCGTGGTGGAAGACCTGCACCATCGTCGGCGTGGCGCGGATGTCGACGAGCTGCCCGATCAGCCGCCACGGCACCGAATACAGGGCCTTGCCGCATTTGATGTGGACGTCCGGGGCGACCTTGGCCCGGGACCACTCGGCCAGGGTGAACGCCGCAGCCGGTAACGGGGTCAGCGTCCCCGCTTCGACCGGGTCGAACACGTCGGCTGGGTGCGCTCGTCCAGGCCGCGGTGCCGGCGTTGACCGGCGACCTCGCGGCACCAGTGCAACGCCGAGGCCTGCATCTCCACCAGCGAGGTGAACTCCCGGCCCTTCCACCACGAGTCACGGATATAGGGCATCTGCCGCTCGACCCGGGGCTTGTCCTTGGGCTTGCGGGCCCGCGCCGGGTCGATCAGAACGCCGTAGTGCACCGCGAGCTCGGCATAGGCCCGGTTCAGCTGCGGATCGCAGAGATCGGGCTTGTCCACCCCGGTCTTCAGGTTGTCCGGGATCAGCCTGGCCGGGCACCCGCCGAAGAACGCGAACGCCTCGACGTGACTGGCCGTCCGCGACGCCTGATCCATGCTGACCACCGGCCGCACGAACATGTGCCTCGAGTGCGACAGCACCAACACGAACGCCCAGATCCGCTGCGACCAGCCGGTCCGCGGGTCCGTCCACGAGCCCAGCAGCCCGTAGTCGATCTGTCCCTCGAGACCCGGCTCCGGATCGGCGCAGCACCGTCACCCGTTCCCGGGTCGCGTCCTCGGCCAGATTCGCTGCGACGTACCGCTTGAACGACGCCACCGACCCGGTCGCGCCACGCTCGTCGCGCAGCCGCTGATGGATCGTCGTCTTGGTCACCCCGGCCCGCAGTATCTCCACCACGTAGTCGCGGTGCTTGTCGAACTCCGGCCAGGTCAGCTGCCGCAGCCGGGTATCGGTCAGCTGCGGGAACCACTCCTTCACCAGCGGCGTCCAGTCCGCCTGACTCATCGGCGGTGTCCCACCCGGCACGAACCCAGCCGTGATCGCCGCCTCGACATACCGCCGGATCGTCTTGCGATCCACGCCCAGCGAGCCGGCCACGTCGTACTGCGACCGGCCTGCATACCAGTGCGCCAGGATCTCGGTGATGTCGACCACGTCGAACGTCCTCCTCGCCATCCGCTCCCCGAAGGGCCCGCTGGCGGAAGATCATCCTCACAAGAAGAAAGGATCTTGACAACTACAGCCGAACGCTCGCCATCCCCACCACGAACACCACGAGCGACCAGCCAGTCCACGACGAGCACAGACCAGGGGAATTACGTGAGCAGATCACGGCCGTGCGGGGAATTACGTGAGCGCTGACAGCCACGAGATGTGGCGCATGAGCCGCGTCACCGAGGTCATCGAGACGGATGATTGACGCGAACCGCGGATTCGGCCTGCCTCAACACGCCGTTGTCCAACGCGGTCAATGCGCGATGTCAGCGGCATGAGCGGATGGTTCGACATCGGATTTCTAGCTCTTCAACGGCCAGCGCTGAGACCAGCCGCCGTGCGGTGGTGTCAGCCCGACCTCCTCATCGAAGATCTCAGCGCACTTCGCGACGCACACCTGGCAGATGATCGGCCCGGCCTCGGTGGATACAACCCGGACATGCCGGTTGTGGCGGCCGCACAGAGAACAGGTGACGTCGCTGAACTGGGACGGATCATCCACCCGACGAGAGTATCGGCTCCGTGCAGCGAGCACCGTCCGCGGCGTGTGCGGAAACGTGATCAAGTGCGCTGGCTCGCCGGCCGTCCCTACGGGCCGGTGTTGGCCGCGCCGATAAGAGACATCGCCTCGGACATCGGGATGGGACGGCGGGATACCGCGTTGTGGTCCTTGCCTTCCCGGGTCCAGAGCGGCGGCAACACGTTGATGGCCTGGTCGAGGCGGCAGGCGGCGACTTCGTCAGCCCATCCCGGCCAGCGCAGCTCCTCGTAGAAGCCATTCATCGCACCACCGATCATGGCAGCGAGCCAGTCGCCGCAACCGCGCTCGGTGTCCTCCCACCGGAGGGTGTCCGGCGCCAGGTACCAGATCGTCGGTTTGCCGCTCGGGCCGGGCATCCACGCGAACTGTCCTCCCAAGACGTCCTGCGCAACGATCAGTCGGCCGGTGACGCCCTCATTGATTTCGCCGAGGCTGGCGAGCAGATGTTGCTCACTGCCGGATCCGAGAACACGGAGCCATCCGTGATCCAGCACCAGACCGCCGCTGCGGTGAACTACGGCACCCAGCCAGGACCGCGTCGTCACCTGCACCCGGAGCAGCTCCAGATCGGCGCGCTGAGTGTCGGCGTCGAGCACGACGACCGAATACGGTGCCGCGGCAATGACGGCCTCGATCTCGGGCCACGCCGGATCATCGGTGTCGAGCAGCTCGTTCAGCGAATGCACGCCGGGATGATACCGAGACCCGACACGCACGCTCTTCGTGCAGTTCAGGAAGCCTCCGGCGCCCGTCCGGACGATGACGCCCTGCAACCCGGTCACAGCTGGCCGCCGCGCACGATCGGCGGCATGGCAGTACGTCGCGGAAACGGAACGCACGTGGGCTGATGCCGCGTCTGCTCTGGTCGGGAATAGGCACACGGGCAGGGCGCGCGTCAGGTCGGGTTGTGGTTGCGGTGAACCGCGACGAGGAGAAGCGACGCATCGCTGGCCGGCGATCGTCTGGACGCGCATCTTCAGGCCCTTGCCCGGCGTCTGGGTGCCGGCCGGACAAGAACACTGCCACCACCCGCAGACCCAGCGGCGCCGCCCAACTAGGCGTCCACCGACGGGTGTCCACCGGCCGGTCAGATCACACCCCGTGACAACGGGCGTCCGGGCACACCGCGGCACACCGGTGACGCCACCGGCGATCCGGGTGTTGACCTTGAAGGGCGCCGGTTTCCTACGCTTTGCCGCTCCCACCCGCCGAAGCGAAGGTCACCGTCTGTGCCATCATCCCTGCGTCCAAGCGTGAACTACGCGGAGGACCCGCACGGTCCGGCCTACGGTCACGTGTGGGCGTGCATCTACGGCTTCGACGTCAACACCGGCATGTACGGGTCGGCTTGATGACCCCGTTCGCCGGGCCGGCGGCCACGCCGCCGGCCCGCGGCCAGACCCTCGGCGCGGTCCTCGGCGCGCTGCCGCACGTGCTGCTGATGGCGTTCCTGATCCTGCAGCTCATCGTCAACCCGGAGGCCCGGCCGTTCATGCTGCTGCTGGTGATCCCGGAGCTGGCGATCACGCCGGTCGGGGTGCTCGTCGGCGGGGTGTGCATGACCCAGCCGTACGCGCGGGCGTTCGGACGGGGCACGCTGTCCAGCACGCTCATCGGCGCGACCGTGTTCGTCCTGACCTGCCTGGTGACCACGTCCGTCTGATGGTTGCATGCCGGCCGTGGCGGACCTCATCGAGATCTTTGCTGGAGTTGGCGCCCCATTCGCGCATCAATGGCCGACCGTCGGAGCGGGCCCGCTCCGGTCGAGTCACCGTCTGATGACTGAGGGACAGGCCACCATCCCAGCCAGGATCACGTGTTCGCTTCTCGACACGGTCGGACGTTCGGGCTCGCCGAGCCGGGGCGTGCTGATGCGGATGTGCGAGCCGTGCCGTCACCGCGTCAGTGCCCAGACTGCGAGTCCGGCGCTGGCGGGCACCGCGACGACCATTGTGAGGAGCGCGGCCGTCGGCAGGTTCGGCAGGTCCCGGGCGTGGTCGCGCCAGACGCCCCAGACGAACGCGGTCAGCGCGTACGCGGTCAGCGCCCACCACCACGGTCCACCGGACACTGCCAGAGCCACGCCGGCGACCACCTGGCACAGGACCGCGATCATGGCCAGCGTGCCGACCCGTACGCCGTAGAGGGCCGGCGCCTGCGGCAGGGCGGCCGGTGTGACGACCGGGACCAACCGCTGCAGCGGCGCGGCGTTGCCGTCCGTGTTGTACAGGCCGCCGGGGCGGAACATGGCCCGGCCGACGACGTGCTGGTGATCGGCGGCAGCCCGGAACCAGGTCTCAGCCGCCTCGACGCCGTCACGCTCCTCCGTCAGCCGACCCATCTCCCACATCGACTCGACGTCGCCCCGGTCCACCGCGGACTGCAGCAGCCGTGCGGCCGAGTCCGTGTCCCCTGCCAGTTTGTGCATCATGGCGTGTCCCCGCATGGCGCGGTGCTCGCCGGCCTCGGAGGCCGCCACCAGCAGGTTCTGTGTGGGATACCGGCGCCGCACCACCCGCGACACGCCCCACAGGACCACCGCCCCGGCGGCGCAGCCCTGACCGATGACGAGCAACCAGCCGACGTCGGCAAGCCAACCCACAATCGCCGGAACCGCCGCCGCGACAAGGAGGATCACCGCATAGCCACGCCAGACCGCCCGGTCCTGCTGCTGCACAACGCCCCCGTCAGGATTCATCTATCAGTTGATATATGTGCCCACCGTACCCCGGCTGTTCGGCCGCTCTCGTCCCTGCGGATACACCGCCCTCCGCTCAGGCTGATCGGCGTCGAGCCGCCCGACGTGCTGACCGGCCGGGCGTCCCGGTGGCCGCCGGCGACGCCCGCCGGGCACGCCGGCCAGCGCCAGGTCCAGGGTCCCGGCGGCCGCGGCCCGGGTCGGCGGGGTCGCGTTCCGCGGGCCTGTGTGGCAGGCGGAGGACGTCGTTGAGGGCGATCGCCGTCAGCACCCCGACGGTGATCGGCGTCTGAGTGTCGATGTTGACGCCGACGGTCGTGCCGGCGGCGATGGCGGCGGCGAGGATGCCGGCTCGGGCTGCGAGCAGCCGGATCGGCCAGCGGTGCGGTGAGCGGCGCAAGAGTGTCATGTATGCAGGTGACGCCGCGATCGGGGGGTGCCACCAGTGCACAGCGTATTCACACATCGTTCTTTCTCATTCACACTGGGTGCATGGAGGTCGGGGGTAGCGCAGGGTCCGCGGGAGATCCGGCAGACGATCTTCTGACCGCCCAGCGAAACTTCGGGCGTCTGGTCCGCGACCTGCGGATACGGCTCGGACTGTCGCAGCAGACGCTGGCCCGGCAGATTCCGTGCCACCGGACCACGGTCGCGAAGATCGAGACCGGCGACATGAAACCGACGGCGCACTTCGCCCGGCGGGCCGACGCGGCGCTGAGCGCGGGCGGGGCGCTCCGCGCCGGCTTCCAGCGCTACGAGGACGCCCGGTCACCGATCGCCGCCGGCGCGGGCGGGCGGCGGGTCACCGGTCCGGCGCCGTCCGGGCCGCGCAGCATCCGGGTGGTACGGGAACGCGCGGTCATGTCGCGGCGCGAGCGGGGCTACGACATCGCCGTGCTGCGTGAGATCGAGAACCGCGGTGAGGAGCCGATCAACGCGTTTCCGCTGCGGGTCCACGTCGACGCGTTCCCCAACGACGTGGACCGGTCCCGGCAGCATCACCGGCGTCACCCGTTGGTGTGGGGTGATCTGGACTTCCATGCCTGGCACGCCTCGGACCTCGACGACCTCGACCTGTGGCTGCGGACCGGGGTGCGGGGCGAGCCGGGCACCGAGCTCATGCACCGCGCAGACCAGCTGGTGACCGACACGGTCATCGAGGGCTGGATCCTGTTCCGGTCCTTGGACTATGGCGAGCCGCTGCCGCTGCATTCCGGCGAGCGGATGGTCGTCGCCCACACCCACACCGTGACGGATCCGCTATGGGGTCCGTGGTACCAGCGGCATCTGAAGTACGACACGAGCCGGCTCGAGGTCGAGCTGCGCTTCCCCAGGCATCTCGACACGCGGGTGTGGGTGCAGCAGCTGACGGCGGGCCGGGTGGACCTGCACCCAGGGCAGAGGATGACACCGAGATTCGAGTCTGTGGCGGACCGTGACTGGGCAGTGTGGTCATGGTCGGCGACGGACCTGAGCGCGCACGATCGCTACCGCTTCGAATGGCGGTTCCGTAATGCACCTCCGACGACGATCGCGGGAGAGAGCAATGTCCATTGATCTGGCGTACCGGTCTCCGCAAGCGAACGTATCGACCGCCGGCCGCCGGCGGCCGAGCGAGGTGATGGCCGGGCTGGGCATCGTCCAGCTCGGGGATCCGGTGCTGTCCGCGCCGACCGGCCCGGTGCGCCTGCCGCAGGACGCGGCGGAGACGGTCCGCACCGTCGAGCGTCTCGCGGCGGCCGCCGACGCGGTGCAACGCGCGCACAAGTTCAGCGGCACGATGGGGATCGCGGCGCCGCAGATCGGCGTGTCCATGGCCGTCGCGCTGCTGCGACCGGCGACCGGACCACAGATCGTGCTCGTCAATCCGCGGGTGCTGGACGTCGGGCCCGAAAATCCAAGCGATTGGGCGGAGGAGACCGAAGGCTGCCTCAGCTTCTTCGACGTCCGTTGCGTCGTGCGCCGTCCCCGCCGGGCCGTGGTGCAGTATCAGCAGCTGTCCGGGGTGACGGTGACCGCGGTCTTCCAGGACGGCCGCGCGGCACGCGACGTCCTGCACGAGATCGACCATCTCAACGGCGTGCTGTGCCTGGACCGGGTGGAGCGCGGCAAGCCTTCGGTGCTCGTCGTCTGAGCCGTGTCCCTGCTCAGTGTGCGACGAGCCCGAGCAGGTTGCGGACCACGCCGGCGTTGAGTTCGGTCAGGACGTCGATGTGGCGGTCCACCGTCCCGGCCGCGGCGAGGCGGGACACGTGGACGACCTTGCAGTGTGCGTCCCTGGCGCTGGCCACCCCGCGCCAGGAGTCCTCGACGGCCACGCACGAGGAGGGCGGCAGGCCGAGGTGGCGCATCGCGGCGGTGTACGGCGCCGGGTCCGGCTTCGACGCGTAACCGTCGTCGCCGCACACGACGACGTCGAAGCAGTCCGGGCCCGCCTCGGCCAGGACGTAGTCGACGAGGACGCGGTAGGTGGAGGTGACGAGGCCGATGGCGAAGCCTTCGGCGCGCAGCGCGGTGAGCAGGTCCCGGGCGCCGGGCAGCCAGTTGACGCCTTCCGCGTATCGCCCGCGGACCTGTCCCTCGACCCAGGTGACGTCGTCGGCGACGTCGCTGTCGGTCCAGCCGAAGTGGTCGTGGAGGTATCGCATCGCCAGTGTCGAGTCCAGACCGCTGAGGTTCTCGAGGACCTCTGTGGTCATGTCGGCGCCACGCGAACGGATCAGGCTGGTGTTGGCGTGCGCCCATACCGGTTCGCTGTCGATGAGCGTGCCGTCCAGGTCGAACAGGACCCCTGCGTGATGCTCTTGGTGCGCGACCACAAGTCACCTTTCCAGGAAAGAATCGTCGGTATGGTAACTGCACCGGCCATCGACCCGAATTCCCCTCCACGGGTGAAGACCTATAGACCTTGGACAGCACAGAGTGGCGTCACGGTCCCGATCGACGGCACGAAAGCAGTGTCCGCACGACGGTGAGGCCGGTGCGGGCGACGTCCACCGGGGTGATGTCGGCGAACCACGCGTCACGGTGATGTTGGTGCAGCCACCGCTCGACGGCGGGGAGCAGTGCGCCGGTGTCGAGGACCGGCTGCGGGTGGCCGGCGCCGGCGAGCTGCCGCGGGCCGAGCAGCGTCAGCAACGCGTGTGTCGCGGCGGCCGCCAAGTCGTCGCCCCACCCGACGGCCGGCGCGGACCGTGGGAGCCGCGCCACGACGACGGGGATGGCCGCGTCCACCGGCACCGACAGCCGTATCGGCAACCCGGCCCGCTTGGCGGTGCTCACCAGCAGTTCGAGGGTGTCCGGGCGGCTCGCGCCCGCGTACAGCGCCGCCGGCTCGACGGGACCGCCCGGCCCGGCCTGTGCCGCGTCGTCCGCTAGGACCTGGCACAGGCCTGCGGTCACCGCGTCCGCGAGGCCGGCGCCGACCCCGGTTCCTGCCGTGCACGGGCCCGTGGGTGAGGGTGCCGGGTCGCCGGTGAACGGTGTGCGGGCTGGCGTCCACCACAGTGGCCGGTCGGGCAGGACCGCGTCGGCGTAGCAGGCCACCGCCGTTCGGACCGCGGCGGTACGAGCTTCGTCCACTGTGGATGGATGGTAGGCGACGAAGGTCCGTGCGGGGTACGCCAGACGGACGGCACCGACCCGCAGCGGCAGTTGCGGCGCCGCGTCGTCAGCGAACCCGGCCAGGACCCCGACGTGCGGCGCGAGAAGATCCGCCATTGTCGCGTCGGCCGCGCCTCGGGGATGCCCACAGCCGGGGTGCGGCAGCAGCCGCTCCCTGCGGGTCTCGCAGGTGGCGAGGTCGAGGACCAGCACCGTCGGGAAGGACCCCTGGACGGGGCTGACGGCCGCCAGGACCTCGGCGGCGAGCAACGTCCCGGCGATCGCCGCGACAGCGCCGTCCAGCGTCGCCGGGCCCATGGCGGCGGGGTCCCGGTTGGCGAGCAACCGCAGCCGCATACAGGACTGGCAGGGCGCGCCGATGACCACGACGTTGTCGACGGCGAACGCCGAGACCGTCACCCCGCCGGTCACCTCGACCGTGAGGTCGGCGCGGTCGTGGCCGGACAGGTCGGCCACGAAATCGACGGCCGATATCCCCGAGCGCAGCAACGTTCGGGCGGCCGCGGCCACCATGGGCGCGGCGGCGGGCCACCGGCTCCGCAGCACCACCCGCAGGTCCTTCGCCGGTGAGGCCGGGTCGTCCCGCACCGCTTCGCCGGCGCAGTCGTGGCGCAGCAGCACGGCGACGACCTGCACGAGGGTGCGTTGCTCGTCGAGGGGAAGGCCGGCGCAGAGCCCACGCACCGTCGACGCCCCGGTGAGCAGCGGCGCGATCCGCTGCAGCACGACCGCCGCCTGGTCCCGGACGAGGAACGCGGTGTCGCCGCGCCGTACCAGTACGCCCTCGGCGATCCGGATGAGCCGGACGTCGGCGTGCAGCCGCGGCCGGTCCTCGGGCGTCACCGTCATGACAAGGGGTGGGGCACGTGGTGCGGGCCCGCCGAACGGGGCGCGGCGCCGATCCGGGCGTGCCCCGGTGCGCGTTGCCGCGGCCCGAAGTCGAGCGGGACCAGCCCCGGGGCGATGACCCGCGCCGAACGTAAGCCGAGGCGTCGTTGCTCCACTGTGGACAGGTCGACGACGATGACGTCCGAGCCGGTCTCCATGACCGCGTCCGCGCAGGCGCGCAGGTCGTCGAGCAGGTCCAAGGTGGACGGTCGCGGCCACGGACGCGGCACCGCGGGCGGCTCGTGCCGGTCGCCGAGCAGGAATTCGGCGTGCGTGGCCGAGGCCGGGTCGGTGAAGAGCGTGGCGTGGTCGGCGGCGGACTCGACGAGGCCGTGGTCGCGCAGCATCGCGCCGATCCGGTCGCGCTGGGCGTGGGCGCGTTCACGGACGGCCGGCACGAGCGCGGCGAGCTCACCGACGGCGCCGGCGACGGCGGCGTCCAGGTCGAGTCCGGCCGCGGCGGCGAAGCACAACGCCGGTGCCGCGCCGCCGGTGGCGACCGCGACCGCGGTGACGACCGGCACCGGCAGGTCGATCCTGGTGTCGAACAGGCGCACCCGGTGCCCGCCCGCGGCGAGCCGGTCGACCAGCGCGCCGGCCGCCGGGTCGGTGACCGTGCCGGGCGCGAGTTCCGGCAGGTGCGCGCGGCCGTACCAGGCGATCAGGAACGCGTCGCGTTCGACGAGCTCCAGCAGGCCGTGCAGGGCCGCCTCCTCCAGGCACGTGCCGATGGCGCAGCCGTTGGACGTCTCCCCCGGGCCCGCGAGGAAGTACGCCATCCGCTCCGGTACGAGGACCGGCGCGTCGCGGCGCAGCGAGTGCCCCGGCACCCACCGGATCGGTTCCCGCGGGTCGAACGTCGGCCAGTCCCCCGGTACGGCATGCGCGGCGACGTGTTCGAACGTGTCGACGACGATCGGGGCGGTGCCGGCGTGCCATGCGGCCGCGGCGCGTTCCAGGCCTTCCAGGAGCGCGGCGGTGCGGCTGCGGGCGTAGCTGCCGGCGTGCCCGCTCCACAGCACCGGCGTGACCCGGCCCGGTCCGCTGCCGGTCAGGGTGCCGCCGACGGTCACGGGGACGATCGGCGCGTCGGTGAGGGCGACGGCCGCCGGGCCGAGGGCGCCGCACACGGGGTTGACCAGTGCTCGGTCCGGCAAGCCGACGGCGTCGAGGTCGCGGAGGCGGGACGCCTTCGTGGACGGTTTCGGCCGCGGTACGAACCGGATCGGCGCGGCCGGGGCAGGGGTGGTGCCGCAGGCCGGGCAGGACGGGTCGGGCAGCAGCTCGTGGCGCTGGATGTCGAGGGTCTCCCAGGCCAGCCTGAACACCGTGCCGGCGGCGGCGACCGTGTACAGGTGCCGGATCAGCTCCAAGAGGGCGGGCGTGAGATGCGGCCAGGGCCCGGGTGTCCAGCTGTCGGCGTCGGCGGCCACGCGCAGCGCCGCCGGTTGCAGACGCCCCCGGCGCAGCGCGAGACAGGTGTCGCAGGAGCCGATGAGGACCGCGTCGTCGGTCAGGTGCACCGTCGCGGCCGGGTCGGTGCCGAGGACGCCGACCACGGCCTCCGGCACGTGCGACTGGATCGTGGCGACCGCCGTCACCAGTCCGTCCATGACCCGGATTCTCACCGCGACGATCTGGGGGAACCACTAAACCCGATCCACCACGGTGGGGCGTAGGTCGCCCGGGCACGGGCCGACCACCGCTGAGGAGGTATCAGATGCAGTCAACGGAAGGCCTGGCCGACACCCGGTCCGAGCTGCGGTTCGAGCTCGACGAGGTGCCGATGGACATCTTCGACCTGGCCGAGCAGGGCCTGACGGTCGAGTCACTCACCGCAGGGCACGGGCTGGGCGAGTTCGGCGCCTCGTCGGTGTTCTCCTGCTCGTCCTCGTCCTGATCCAATGACACGACCGCAGGCCCTGACCACACGAACGGTCGCCGGCTATGCCGTCGAGCAGCCGGTGGTGGTCCGGGTGGCGGGCCTGCCGGTCGGCGTCCTGTCCGCGATGCGGTTCACCCGTACCGTCGCCGCCGTCGACGCCGTCCTCGACGCGCAGGACGAGACCCGGCGCACGGCGCAGGAGCTGTCCGAGGCGCTGTACCCGCACGTCGGTGACCCGGCCAACGCCGCCCTGAAGACCCGGCTCGTCGCCCTGCGGCGGGCCATCCACCAGGACCGGCGGCTGCCGGAGCACGTGTGGGACGCGCACATCCGCGCCGCCCTGCCCGCAGACGTGGCCGGCCGGATCGACGGGTGGCACGCGGAACGGGCCGCCCGCCTCGGCGCGGAAGCCGACCTCGAGGCGCTCCTCGGCGCCGAGGCCGGCACGGTCGCCGACCGCATCCGCGACGCGGCCGGCCGCCCCGAGTTCCGCCGGGCGCTGGCCCAGGCGAGTCCCGACCTGTCCGCAGCGTTGGAGCGGTGGCTGGGCGCCGGTCACCGGCCCCGCGCCCGGACGATCGGCGGGCTGGTCGCGTTCCTCGGCCGGGCCGCCGCGAAGACCAGCCCGTACAGCTCGTTCGCCCGGATCGGCCTGGCCCGCCTCGACGACACCGACCCGCCAGAGCCGGACGATGCCAGCCCGGGGTCGGCGTCGTCGGTGCTGGAGTTCGACCGGGTGCTCGTCGCGCGGCTGGTCCGTGCCCTGTCGGCCCGGCCCGAGCTGGCGGCGACGCTGGTGCTGCGGGTCAACCCCAGTCTGCACCGGGACGGCGGGACGCTGCGGTTCCTCGGTACCGGCGAAACGATCGTCACCATGGCCGCCGCGCCCGCCGTGCTCGCGTGCCTCGACATCGTCCGCGACCGGCCCGCCACCACCGCCGACGTCGTGCGGCACCTCACGGCCACCGGCGCGGAAGCCGCGAAGATCGGCGTGTTCGTCGACCGGCTCGTCGCCGTGGGCCTGCTGGAGGCCCGCCCGCCCGTACCCGTCGAAGGCACGCGGCCGCTCGGCGCCCTCGCCGACTGGCTCGACGAAGTCGCGGCCGGCACCGGCGTGGGACCGCTGCGCGAACTGGACCGGCTGATGAGCGACCCGGCGCCGGTCGGGGACGACACCGGGCTCGCCGCACACCGCGAACGGCTGCGGACCGCCGTCGCGCACACCGTGCGGCTCGGCCGCGACTTCGCCGTGCCGGACTGGCCGGACGCCGACCGGCTCGACCGGTTCGTCTGCCACGAACACGTCGTGGACACCGGGCCACCGGCCCGCCTCGACGGCCGCGCGTGGCGGCCGGTGCTGGACGACCTCGACGTCGTGCGGCGCTGGCTCGGGCTGCACGACCCGATGCTGCCGACCCGTCTCGCCCTCGCCGACCGGTGGACATCGTGGTTCGGGTCCGCGCCCGACGTCGCGTTCCTGGACCTGCACGAGCGCGTCCAGCGGGACCTCGCCGGGCAGGCGCCGCTGTCGGCGTACCTGCGCGGCGACTACACCGTTGGCGCCGCGGACCTCGCGACCAGCCCGGTCGAACGGCACCGGCGGCTGCACGCCCTGCTCACCGAGTCGATCTCGGCGCTCACCGGACCGCCATGGGTGGACCCCGACGCGGTCCGGCGGCTGACCGGGACCTGGCCGGAGTGGGTGACCGCGCCGTCGTCGATCACCTGCTACGGGCAGGCCGTCCCCGGCGCCGACGGGCCCGGCCTGGCGGTCAACGTCATCACCGGCGGGCACGGCCGCGGGCGGGGCCGGTGGGCGCACCTCGCCGGACGCGCCACCGGCACCCCCGTCGAGCCCACACCGGCCGTGGACCGGCCCGACGGGCCGATCGTCGCGGAACTGGCCGGCCTGTTCGGGTCGGCGCTCAACCTGCGGGCCGGCCTGTCGACCCACGAGATCTCCTACCCCGGCGCGGAGGACACCCGCCCGCCACGGCAGCGGATCGCCCTCGGCGCGCTACGGGTCCGCCAGGACCCGGGAACCGGGCTGCCGCACCTGTTCGACGCCGCCACCGGCCGCCGGGTGATCCCCGTGCACGCGGGCATGATGGCCGACCTGCTGCTGCCGCCCGCCGCGCGGCTGCTGCTCGCCGCGTTCGGCCCGGCGTACCTCGTCCACCCCGCCTGGCCGGTGCTCGGCCCGCTGCTGGACCCGGCGGCGGTCACCACACCGACGCTCCTGCCCCGCGTCGCGGTCGGCCGGGTCGTGCTGCAGCGGGCCCGCTGGCTGGTCCCCGCCGCCGGCGTGCCCCGGCAACGCCCCGGCGACACCGACGCCGGGCACCTGCGGCGGCTGCTGGCCTGGCAACGCGACACCGGCATCCCCCGCACCTCCTACGTACGGCTGTGGGACCCGCAGCAGGCGTGGGGTCAGCGGGCCTTCACCAAGGCCCGCAAGCCCGTCTACGTCGACCTCGCCAACTGGTACGCCGTGCAGAACCTCGACCGGCTCCTCGCCGACTGGACCGGCCTCGTCACGTTCGAGGAACCGCTACCGGCACCGCACGAGGCCGGGCACGTCGCCGAGCTCATGTTCGAGCTCACCGCCGCCGGGGGTACCGGATGAGCCGGGTCGACGAGCACGACTGGATCAGCGTCCACCTGTTCCAGCGCGGCGACCTCGACCCGCTGATCGTCGATCTCGTGCCGGCCCTGCTGCACGAGCTGCGCGAGGACAAGCTCGCCGAGGATCTGTTCTTCCTGCGGTACTGGGAGGGCGGCAACCACCTGCGGCTGCGCGTCCGCCCGGCGCCCGGCGTGGCACGGGGACGGCTCGCGGCGCGGCTCGGCAGCCGGTGCCGCGAGCACCTGCGCGGCCGGCCGGTCACCGGCGAGGACACCCAGGACGCCTACGCGCACCGGGCCGCGCTCGCCGCCCGATGGGAGGGCCGCTCCGGCCACGCCCGCCGGCTGCGGCCGGAGAACACGGCCCACTTCGTGCCGTACCGCCGCGAACCCGAACGCTACGGCACCGGCGCCGCGATGGACGCCGCCGAACGGCACTTCGTCGAGTCGAGCCTGCTCGCGCTGCGGGTGCTGCCCAGGACACCACCGGCGCAGCGGGTGACGGTCGCGCTCTGCGCGGTCCTGACCACCTGGCTGGTCTGCCAGCCGGACCCGGCGGCCCTCGCGCCGCTGCTGCGGATCATGCCGGACCCGGTCACCGCACCCGACGACGCGTTCGCGCGGCAGCAGGACCGGCTCATGTCGATCACCGGGCAGGTGCGGCAGGTCATCGCCGCCACCGGCACCCTCCCGCCGGAGCACGTGCTCGGCGGCTGGGCAGGCTCGGTGACCCGGCTGCGGGACAGCCTCACCGCGGAGCTGACCGCCGGCCGGTTCACGCCACCCGCCCGCGGCTGGGAAGGCACCGGCGCGGCCGGCACCGGCGTCCTGCCGGTCCTCGACATCTGCGCCCACCTGTTCTGCAACCGGCTCGGGCTCACCGTCGGGCAGGAGGCATACGTGCGGCACATGGCGGTACGGGCCGTGTACGAGTTGGAGGCGGCGTGACCGGCTGGCAGAGCGTGCACATCCACTACCACGACGACCCGCGGGACCTGCTGCTCGACGCCGTGGAGCCGCTCATCGGGCAGCTCGCCCAGCTCGCGCCGCACGCCGGCGCGTACTTCATGCCGCACTGGCGGCAGGGCCCGCACCTGCGGCTGCACGTCCGCGCACCCGACGACGTGTTCCGCGACGTCGTCTCCCCGCTCATCCACGACCGTATCGGCGGCTACCTGCGCGAGCACCCGTCCCGGACGGTCCTGGACCCGGCCGCCGAGCTGGACGGCCACCGGCGCCTCGCCGAACTGGAACAGGACCCCGGCCCGCTCCTGCCCTGGCCGGCGAACAACACGATCGTGCCCGCCCGCTACGACCGGCGGCTGCACATGCTCGGCAGCGTCGCCGCCGCCGACCTGCTCGCCGACTTCCACGTACAGACCACCGGCCTCGCCTTCGACGTGCTGCGGCTGCGCCGGCAGGGCCGCCAGCTCCCCGCCGTCGCGTTCGACCTGATGATCGCCACCGCCGAAGCGCTCTGCGGCGCGGACCTGCGCTGGAGCTTCGTGTCGTTCCGGTCCCACGCCGAGGCGTTCCTGTCGACCTGGCCCGAGGGCGGCGGGCTGCGCCCCGCGTGGGACGGCTACTTCACGGCGAACGCCGACCGGCTCACCGCGCGCGCCGAAACGGTCGCCGCCGCCGTCCACCACGACGACGGCGACGCCCTCGTCCAACGCTGGGTCCGCACCGTCGCGCCGTTCCGCGAGCGGGCCGGCGCCCTCATCGACGCCGGCATGATCAGCCTGGACCCGCCGCCGGAGGCGCGCGCCGAACACGCCGCGCTGGCCGCGCAGCTCGGGCAGGCCAGCGCGTTCCACGCGGCGACCGCGGACAGCCCCGAGTTCGAGACGCACGTGCGGGACACCGTCTGGTTCGCCCAGCACCGCCTGCTGCTCAACTACCTGTACCTGTTCCTGACCCGGGTGGGTCTGACCCCGTCGGAGCGTTTCCTGCTGTGCCACGTGGCGGCGAACACCGCCGAACGCCTGCACGGCGTGTCCGCGGTCGACGTGGCGCGGCGCAGCCCCACCGGCGCCTCGATGGGCCGACTCGTCCCGGGGCTGCGACCCCCGGACTCCTCAGCCGAGACGGCCGACGGTCCAGCCCGGCTGTCCGAGCGGCTCGCCCTGCGGCTCGGCGTGCACGGCGTCACCGCCGAGGACGGCCGGCACCACCTGGTGAGCTGGCCCCGCGCGGAGCCGCTCGGCGTCCTCGACGACGGCCGGCGGGCCGTGCTGTGGCGGCTGTCCGCGGGCGGCTGCGATCCGTCGGTACTGGCCGAGATCGCCGCCGACCACGGCTCGGACACGCCGGTGGACGGGCTCGTGGACCGGCTGCGTGAGCGGGGCTGGCTCGCCGTCACCGTGCTGCACGGCGGCGTCGCCCAGTACACGGTGATCCCCAAAGGCAACTGGTGGCCCGTGCCGCCGGTCGAGCCGTCCGGGCCGCCGGCCCTGTCCCGGTTCGCGGTGCTGCGCCGGGACCACAACGGGCTGCAGCTCACCTCGCCCCGCTCACCGGTCGTCGTGCGGATCCACGCGCCGCAGGTCGCGGCGCTCCTCGCCGGCCCGCTCACCGACGGCGACGCGCTGAGCGCCCGGCTCGCCGCCGACCTCGCCCGCGCGGGACTCCTCGACGGCCCCGAGTCCTTCACCGAGGCCCAGTGGAGCCCGCACGAGCTGTGGTTCCACGACAGCAGCCGCCAGTCGTACGAGCGCGCCGGATCGACCCGGTTCTCCCACTTCGGCGCGACGCTGTGGGCCAAGGACCGGTTCCCGCCCCTGCCCGGCCGGCCCGCGCCCATGGGCACCCGCACCGTCGCACTGGCCCGCCCCGACCTGACCCTGCTGCACAAGACCGACCCGACGCTCACCGACGTGCTGGAGCGGCGCCGCTCGATCCGCGGGTACGACGAGTCGTCGCCGGTCACCGTCGAGGAGCTCGGCGAGCTGCTGTTCCGCTGCGCCCGGGTCCGCTCCACCGACGACAGCCAGGGCTGGGACACATCCGATCGCCCGTACCCGGCCGGGGGCGCCGTCCACGAACTGGAGCTGTACCTCGTGGTGCGCTCGGCGGCCGGGCTGGAACCCGGCATGTACCACTACGACGCCTTCGAGCACCGGCTCGAGGCGCTCGACGCCGCCGAACCGCCACGCCGGCGGCTCCTGCAGGCCGCCGCCCGCGCCATGGGCGCCGACCAGCCACCCCAGGTGCTGATCGTCATCGCCGCCCGCTTCGGCCGGCTGATGTGGAAGTACGAGTCGATGGCGCTCGCCCTGACCCTGAAACACGTCGGTGTGCTCACCCAGACGCTGTACTGCGTCGCGACCGCGATGCGGCTCGCCCCGTGCGCCGTCGAGGCGGGCGACACCGACGCGTTCGCCCAGGCCACCGGCCACGACCGGCTGACCGAGTCCAGCGTCGGCGAGTTCTGCCTGGGCTCGGCACCGCCCCCCGAGGAGCCACCATGTACCTGATGATCGTCGCCTGGGACCTCGCCCGCTCCGAGCAGACGACCACGACACTGCGCGACTACCTGCGCGACTACGCCGTGGACGCGTTCACCGGCCTGCCCGGCATGCTGGGCAAGTTCTGGTTCTCCAACGAACCCCGCCAGGTCTGGGGCGCCGTCTACCTGTGGACCGCGCTGACCCACGCCGACCCGGCGCGGCTGCCGAGCCGGGCGGTCGAACTCATCGGCTACGAACCCACGTCGGTCAGCGTGTTCGAGCTGGAGGCCGTCGCGGCGGGCGCCGACTGGTCCAACCTCCTCGACGGCAACCTCGTGCAACCTTGATCGCTGGTCTGCCGTGCACCGCCGCCCATCACGGCGGTGCACGGGGTCCAGTACGGGAGCTACTCGCTACCGAGGTCCAGGTCGGCGAGGTAGTCGGTGGTGTGGCCGTGCAGCTTGGCCAGGATGGCGTCGCGGTTCTCGGCGTAGAGGGGGTCGTCGAGGACCAGGGTGGTCCGGCCGTATTCGACCGTCACGGCCGATGAGGAGTACGACGTCCACAGGAAGTCGGTGGTGTCGTCGGTGCCGGTGAACCTGAACGCCGACAGTTGCACCGCGACGCTGCCGTTGGTGTCGTTGGCCAGGCCGATGCAGAAGTTGCCGTTGCTCTCCGACAGGGTGTGGCTGCTGTAGATCGCCCACGGTGCTCCCTTCTCGTCCGCCGACGCCCGCAGCGCCTTGGTGGCGGCGACGATGAGGCCGAGCTCCGGGCCGGCGACGAGGTCGGTCATCACCTCGATGACGACCTGCTGGAGCTCGACGGTCGCGGTCTGCGTCTGGTACGTGGCGAACGAGACGTCCTGACCGGTGAACCCGATCGTCTGCAGGACCTTCGTGACCGCCTTGTAGTGGGCGACCGGGTCATCGGCGGGGTCGACCTTCGCGGTGGCCGCGAGCTGCGCCAGCGCGAACGCGTTCTGCACGTCGTCCTTCTGCTGCCCGGACAGATCGGCGGTGAACGCCAGTACCGTGCCGCCGACCACCGCGGCACTCTGCGTGCCGTCGGCCGGCGCGACCGTCGCCGGGGTCGACGCCTGAACGGGCTGGACGTCGGCGAGGTCGAGAGTCTCCACGCGCATGCGCACTCCTGTCACTGTGGCCGGTGACGAGACGCCACCAGCCGGAACACGCAACGTAGTTTCGCCGGTACTGTCCGCGCATCGACGGTTGGGGTGAACTCTTGGAGCACTCGACAGCCGCGACGGATCGTTCGTGCGGTCCACCTCGACGGAACGTGGGGCAGATCGGGCCGAGTCGCACCCGCCTGCCTGCGCAGCACTCACCGCCCGAGAGACAACCCCCGCGGTGCGATCACGCCGATCGCTACGCCGGCGGCGAGCTCTTCGGCGATGTGGCGGCAGGGGCGGTACGGCACCCGGAGTTCACGTACAACGGGAGGACGAGTGCTCCGCTCGCCGGCTGCAGGCCCATCGCAACATCGCCGGCCACAGCCTCGACGTCGTTCGGCGCGGGTTCGTCGCCCAGCCGATAGCCCTGATGCTTCCAAAGGTCGCGGACCTTCTTCACCGCCGCCGGCCGTCCCGCCGGCGGCACATCGATGCCGTACACACCCTCGACGCGGTACACGTCGAGGGTGTACTGCACCGTTTCGGAGCTGCAGGTCGTCTTCCGTTCCTTCACCACGATCAGCGCACCCCCGGCCGCTGCCGCGGCTTCGGAGGCATGGCCGTGCACGAGCGCCGTGGTGTCGGTCACCGCCGCCACGGCACCCGCCGACTCGACGACCTTGGGCGGCGGTTGCGTACCGCAGGCAACGGCCAGGACCGCCAGCGCGCTCCCCGCGATCACCCCAGGTCTCATGACCGGCCAGGTTACCCACCACCCGCAACCGGCCTGCGTGCCCTGATCGCCGCTTCGTACTCAACGCCGACCGGGGCAGCCTCCTGAGACCGACGGTGTGCGGCCAGTCATTTTTTCCCGGCGAAATCGTCGATGGGGATCTTGACCAGGAGCGCGGTGCCGTGGCCGGCCGGGCTGACGATCTCCATGTGGCCGCCGAGGGCCTCGACGCGGTCCTGCAGGCCGATCAGGCCGGCCCCCTCCTCCAGGCAGGCTCCGCCGACGCCGTCGTCCTGGATCGACAGGCGGAACATCGCGTGCTCCGCCTCGGCGCAGATGTGCACCATGCTCGCTTCGGCGTGCTTGCCGGTGTTGTCGAGCGCTTCGGACACGATGTAGTACACGGCGACCTCGACGTGGTCGGGCAGCCGCCGGCCGATGTCCAGGTCCAGACTCACCGGGGACGAGCTGCGGCGGGCGAGCTGCTTGATCGAGGCGCTGAGCCCGCCCATCGACATGATCGCCGGATGGATGCCCCGGGAGACCTCCTGCAGGGTCTTGAACACGCCGTTCAGGCCTTCGGCGGTGTGTGCCAGCTGCTGCTTGTACGTGGCCAGCTCCGCCGGCATCAACGCCTCGGTCATGCTCAGTTCGAGCCCCAGCGAGACGACACGTTGCAGCACGCCGTCGTGCAGGTCGCGCTCGAACTGGCGGCGGGCGTTGTCCGCGGCGGCGACGATGCGGGCGCGGGACGCGGCGAGCTGCGCGCGGTGCTCGAGGTTGGTGATCGCGGTCGCGATCAGGTGGCTGAAGTCGGCCAGGCGCCGCTCGGCCGCCGGCGGTATGGGGTCGGTCGTGAAGGACACCACGGCGAGCACGCCCCACAGGCGGCCCTGCACCATAACGGGGACGCCCACCATCGAGCGGATGCCAAGCCCGCGTGCGATGGCCGCGCCGGCGCCGGGGAGACCGTCGTAGTCGTCCACGCGGGCCGGACGCCTGGTGTGCAGCACCCGCACGGCGACGCTGTCCCCGTCGAGCGGGATGAACGACGGGGAGTCCGGCTTGCTGAGCCCTTCGAGGCAGCTGGCGGTGTGGTTCGGCTCGTACCGCATCAGCACCGTGCGGACGTGGCCGAGGGTCCGGCCGAGCTCCTCCGTCATCGCGTCGAACACGTCGGCGAGCGAGGCGCCGCGCGCGACGAGCGTCGCCACACGCCGCCACGTGACGTGCTCCTCGGCCAGCCCGGTGGCGATGGCGACCTCCCGGCGGCGTTCGGCCGCCTCGGCGGCGCGGGACCGGGCGAGGGCGGCGAGGCGGTTGATCGCCAGCCCGGCGGCGACGAACACCACGATCGTCGGCAGGTCCCGGCGCATGGTGAACCCGGTTGTCCACAAGTGCGGGAAGCGCGCGAAGTTGATCGCCAGGGCGCTGATGACGGCCGTCAGGACGCTGACCCACGGCCCCCACACCATCGACACGACCAGGACGCCGCAGACGTAGATCACACCGGTGGCGACCGACGGCGCGTCCTGCCCGAGGAGGACCAGCACGACGGTCTCCGCCGCGAGACACATCGCGGCGGCGAGCAGCCCGAGCCACGACGGCGGCCGCCGCGGCCTGAGCAGCAGCGGCACCAGCTTCGCGGACTCCGGCCACCGTCGCACGCCCCGCCGTCGCCACGACGGCGGCGCCACTCGCAGGCCCCGGCCAGAAAGCATGATGATGTGTCGCGTCACGCGGGTGCGTCGACTGCCCCCGTGCGCACCAGATCGGCCGCCCGCGACGCCGTCAGCCGCGCCAGCGCCGCGCCGGCCGCTTCGGCCAGCGCCTGCAGCGATGCCAGTTCCTCGTCGGTGACCCGGTGCGGCTGGATCCAGTAGGCGCCGATGGCCCCGAGCGGGTCCTCGACGCGCATCGGGACGATGACGAGGCTCTTCACGAACGTCGGCCGGTACGCCTCCTGCGGCACCCGCTCGTCGAGCTGGATGTCCGGCACGATGGCCGGCCGGCGGTTGAGCATCGCCCATCCACTGATGCACTGCCGCACGGGGAAACGCTGGCCCTTCCACAGCGGACTCACCGCGTCCTCGTCGGCGTAGAAACAGCACCCGTCCTCCAGCAGCACCACGGTGGACCCGTGGGCGTTCGCCAGAAGTCTCGCGGTGCCGCGGATGATGTGCTGGGCCTGCTCGACGTCCAGCGTCAGGGCAAGATCGGCCATCGCGGTGTTCAGCAGCTCGGATGCATCCATCATCGATGGCCTTTCCGTTGCGGTGTCGCACACCTGGAGACGACCCCACGCACGACCCGCGTCATCCGGAGGCGGTTCGCGTGCCGGCCTCAGTTTCAGTGTCCGACGTTGCGGCGTCGCCGACAACGGTCTGCGACGGTCAGCAACACGCACTCATCCTTTGCGGATGATCCCCATGACGGCCTGCGGTCCAGCCGCCCGGTGTCCAGTTGGCCGGCGAGACCCATCCGGTCCGCCGCCGGTCACCCGCACGCGTCGGCCTCGACGCCGGCGCGCACGACCCCGTCGGCGGCCTCGAAGCCGGCCGGCCGGGTCGCGGGCTGCGGGGCCTGCTCCCAGGCGATCCGGGCGGCGTCCGGCAGATCCGGCCACCGCAACACGACCTGCCTGGGCAGCTGAGCGGATGTGGTCATCGGGCTGCTCCTTCCTTGGGGCTGACGCAGTACAGACGGGCCCCGGCACCGCCTGATACCCACTCCGGGTGTCACCTACCGGACAGCGGTGCGGTGTTCGCCGGTGTGCCTGTCTTTGACGGACACGCGCGATCAGGACTCCGAAGGCTCCGTGGGCTCCGCCCGGCGGGGCAGTCGTAGCGCCCCCACGGTCGTGCCGGCGGCCGTGGCCGCCAGGACGATGCCCCAGGCGACCGGTCCCAGCGGCCGGCAGCCGAAGAACTGGCTCAGGCCCGGGGTCTGCACCACGCCGACGAGCGCCGCGGCGGACGCCCCGGCCGCGCCGAGGACGACCGGGTCACCGCCGGAGGCCAGCGCCGTCTGGCCCAGCTGCGCGCCGACGAGCGAGGCGAGCGCGACGGTGCTGGCGCGGGTGGCCGTCCCGGTGGCCTTCGCCGCCAACCACGCCGCCGCGGTGGCCGTCGACGTCGCCACGGCGCGGCGGACGATGTCGGCGGTCAGCGCCGCGCCGAGCGACGCCTCCGGCCCTTCGCGGATGAGGTGGTCGGTGGTGGTGCGCTTCGGCGGCCGCGCCGCGACCGTGATCGCAGGCAGCAGGTCGGTCATGAGGTTGACGAAGAGGATCTGCCGCGCGTTCAGCGGCGGTGTCGCGGACACCAGGGAACTGCCGACGGTGAACAGGATCTCGCCCAGGTTCCCGCCGAGGAGCAGGGCGAGGGAGTCACGCACCGACGCCCACATGGCGCGGCCCTCGACCACCCCGTCGGCGATCGTCTCGATGCGGCCGTCCATGACGATCATGTCGGCCGCCTGGCGGGCGGCGTCCGTGGCCTGCTCGCCCAGCGCGATACCGGCGTCGGCGAGCCGGATGGCGGGCGCGTCGTTGGCACCGTCGCCGGTGACCGCGACGGCGTACCCGGCGCGCCGCAACGCGCGGACCACGGCGACCTTGTGCCCGGGGCTCACCCGCGCGAAGACCGACGCCTTGGCCACCAGCGCGTCGACGGTCGCGTCGTCGGCGCCGTCGAGCTCCGGCCCGGTCACCACCGTCCCGCCGTCGAGCAGGTCGAGCTCGGCGGCGATCGCCTCCGCCGTACTGGGATGATCGCCGGTCAGCATGAGTACCTTGATGCCGGCTCGGCGCAGCTGGTCGACCGCCGCGGCGGCGGTGGCCCGGGTCGGGTCGGCCAGCCCGAGCAGGCCGAGGAACTCCAGGTTGTCGACGCGTTCGTCGTCGAGGCGGCGCCGCCTGGACGCCGCCCGTTCCGCGATCGCGAGCACCCGCAGCCCCTGCCGGGCCATCCGGTCGACCTCAGCCTCGATCTCGCGCCGGTCGTCCGGTGTGATCGGCCGGAAGGTCCCGTCGGGCCGCCAGGTCACGCAGCGCGGCAGCGTGATCTCCGGCGCACCCTTGACGCTGAGCACCTGGCCGTCGCGTGCGGTGCCGAGGACGGCGTGGAAGCCGCGCAGCGGCTCGAAGGGCAGCTCGCGGACGGGCTGCCAGCCGTCGGCCTGCTCGTCGGTGCGCACGTCCGCGGCCGCGGCGCCGACCACGACCGCCTGGTCGGTGGGGTGCGGCAACGTCTCCTGCCCGTTGGGTGCCGGGCTCGCGCGCAGCGCGGCGGCGAGGACCAGCCGGTGCCGCGGGGTGAGCCGCTCGGTCGGCACCTGCTCACGGCCGTCGGACACGGTCCGCAACGCGATGCGTCCCTCGGTCAGGGTCCCGGTCTTGTCGAAACAGATCACGTCGACCCGGCCGAGCGCCTCCAGCGACCGGGGGTCGCGGACGAGGATGTTGCGTTCGGACAACCGGCGGCTGGCGCTCAGTTCGGCGGCGGTGGCGATGAACGGCAGCCCTTCGGGGATCGCGGCGACCGCGAGCGCGACCGAGCTGTTGATCGATTCGGTCAGCCGGCCACGGAACAGGCCGGTGGCGAGCAGCGCGACCGCACCGGCGCCCGCCGCCGGCAGTGACGCCTTGGTGAGCTCGCGCAGCCGCTGCTGCACGCCGCTCTTCGGCGGTTCCTGCAGCGCCGCCCGCGCGCTGCGGCCGGCCTCGGTCTTCTCACCGGTCGCCACGACGACGCACGTGGCCGACCCGGCGGCGACCGTCGTCCCCGCGTACACCATGCTGGTGTGCTCGGCGACGGCCGCGGCGCGGTTCGCGGCGACGCTCTTGACGACCGGCGCGGACTCGCCGGTCAGTGAGGACTCGTCCATCTCGAGGCCGGACGTGTCGATCAGGCGGCAGTCCGCCGGCACCGCGTCCCCGGGCTCCAGCAGCATGACATCGCCCGGCACGAGCTCGTCGATGCTGCCGACCCGGTCGGCGCCGGCCCGGCGCAGCCGGACCCGGGGCGTCGCCGCGCTCACCAGCCGGCTCAGGGCCCGCCTGGCGGCCACGTCCTGGACACCGGAGAGCAGCGCGTTGACCAGGATGACGGCGGCGACCAGCACCGCGTCGCTCTTCGCCCCGATCATGGCGGAGACGCCGGCACCGGCGGCGAGCGGCAGGGTCAGGGGCGTGTCCAGCTCGGCCACGACGGTGCCGAACAGTCCCCGCTCCGCCGGTGTGTCGCCGGCCGGGGCGTCGGCGCGGCGGCGCTGCCCGGCGGCTTCGTCGCTGAGGCCGGCCGGTGACGTGTCCAGGATCCGCAGGACCTCGTGGACGGGCAGCGCGTGCCAGGCGACGTCGACGGCAGGGACCGGCACGGCACGGCGGCCCAGGCCGCGCGCCGACCAGACCGCGCCGAGGACGTTGGCGGTCAGCGCGACACCGGTGGCGAGCGTCGCCCGGCGCGCGGAGCGCTGCGCCGTGTCGACGTTGCCCAGCAGCGCACCGGCCACCGTGCCCTGCGCCGCCACCAGGGTGCTGCGCCTGCTCACCTCCTTGGCCACCGTCGCCGCCTCGAGCAGCAGCCAGGCCGTCTCCAGCCCCGGGCCACCCATCAGGTGGGCGCCCCACGACGGCCGGCGATCCGGCTGCAGGACGCCGAAGCCGCAGTCCGCCGCGGCGAGGGCGGTGTCGTTGCCCTCGCCGATGAGCATGACGACGTGGCCGTCCCGCTGCAGCGCGCGGATCGACTCGGCCAGCCGCGAGCCTCCCGGCACGGTGCCGTCCGCCGGTACCCGGCGACGGACCTCGGCCGGTGCGCCGGCGAGCAGCACCTGCCCGACCTGGCGACCGGCCGCGATCACGGCGGTGGTCAACGGATCCAGCGCCGACTCGACGAGGACGGCCGCCACGGGCCGCCGGTCGCGGGTCAGCGCGTAGACCTTCCCCTTCTTGCCGTCCGAGGCGCGGGCGTCGTTCAGGACGGCCTGCGGGATCGCGGTGTCGAGGCGCTGCGGGGCGGTGAGCGCCCAGCCGTCCGCGTCCTCGTCCGTCGGCAATGTGCCGCGGTGCCCGTCGACGAGCCGGCTCGCGGCCTCCCAGGCGTCCTCCACCGTGCCGTCGACGGGCACCACGTGCGTGACGACGTGCCGGCCACCGGTCAACGCCCGGGCGTCGATCACCACCGTGTCGACCCGGTCGAGCCGGCGCAGCGCGGCCGGGTCACGGACGAGCACGTCCCGGCGGGCGAGGAGCCGGCCCAGCTCACCCGCGTACGCCTCCCGACCGGCGTACGCGGGGACCGGCGATCCGGCCCCGAGCACCCGGGCCGCCCGCCGGACGCCGCCGGGCAGCAGCGCGACCGCGCCGGACGCGAGCAGCGTCAGCGTGCTGATCCTGCGGGCGTAACGCTCGACCGGGCCGTCGGGCAGCGCCGCCGCCCGCGTGGCGTCGAGGCGGTCGGCCCGGCTCGCGCCCGCCTCCCGCGGCAGGTCGGCCGCTCTGCGCTGCCACGTGTCGCGCTGCGCGGAAGCCTCCCGCAGCAGGACGACCCGCATGGCGGCGTCCGCGAGCACGGACAGCCGCGCCTGGCCCGCGGCGTCGATGCCGACGCTCGCCGCGGAGACGGCCAGATCCGCCCAGTCGCGGCCGACGGCCCGGCGCAGCCGGGCGCGCAGCCCCGGGATGTGGTCGACCATCGCGACGACGGCGACCAGCTCACGCGGCACCGCGGGGATCCGCAGGCCCTGCGCGACGGTCGCGGCCGCGGCGCCGAGCAGGTCGGCGACGAGCGTCACCAGCTGGCGGGTCTCGGTGTCGAGCTGCGGCAGCCCGCCCGCCTCGTTTTCGGGGGCGGGGAGGTGGTCGGATTCGGCGGACGCGACGGCCTCGACGAGGTCGTCAAGGCCGAGCGAGTCCTCGTCGTAGCTGATCAGCAGCCGGCCGAGGGCGGCGTTCCACGCCGCCCAGTCGACGCCGCGCAGCGTCCCGACCGCCTTCTCCAGCAGTTCGCCGGTCTCGGCGCCGATCAGGCCCCGGCCGTGCCGCACCTCGATGTGGGCGAGGCCGTCGCGGGCCCACGCCGTCCGCCGGCCGCCGAACGGCCGGCTGGTCGGCGTCGCTGTCACCGTGCTGTGGCCCGTGTCTTACCCTGCGGCAACTCTGCCGGGCCTTGCGGTTCGGCACGCTGACGGCTGTGGGTCGCCACCCAGACACCCGCCGCGGCCGCGAGGCCGACGGGCCATTCCAGGATGCCGACCGCGACCAGCACGCCGACGCCGCCGTAGTACAGCAGTTGCTTCGGTGGCGGTACGGCGGCCGCGACGGTGCGCGCCGTCCACTCCACGTTCGTGGCGACCGAGCGTGCCTTTGGCCCGCCCATGTGGACGACCGGCACCTTGACGTGCGGCATCGGGACTTCTTCCCAGGTCACCAGGTCGGTCTCGACCTTGGGCCGGGTGGTCTCGGCGGCGGCCCGGGATTTCCTCACCCGGGTCGGCCGTTCGGCTGCCGTCTTGGGACCGGTCGCCTTCGCTGGACCGGTCGCCTTCGCCGGACCGGTCGCCTTCGCCGGACCGGTCGCCTTCGCCGGGCTGCGGCGCCGAGACGGCGTGGAAGGCGCGGTCGGCATGGTCGGCGCGGTCGGCGTCCCGGCAGCGCGTGAACCCGTGGCCCGCTTCCGCGGGCGGGTTGGTGAGCTCGTTGCTGTGGTTGTCATCGGTGAGCACCTCCGCCGGATTCGTCCCAGAAAGGCGGCCCTACCCGGACGGTGCGGAATCAACCAACAGACCCCGGATCGCGGATCGGTCAGGCGGGACGGCTCACGAAGCGGCGGAACGCGGCGACGATCAGCGAGATCAGCACGGCGCTGACCACCTCGACCGCGATCGCGGCAAGCAGTTCGGACATGGCGGCGCTCCTTCGGTGTTTCGCGGTGTGCGCCGGAACCGTAGGTGCGGCGGGTGAACTCCGGGGAACAGTACAGGAACATCAAGGTGGTTTCCGGATGGCCCGCAACGCTCTGACCTGCGCCTTCTTGCCGATCGCCGGGCCTCGTCCCGACTCCGGGCGGCGAGCCGCACGGCTGCGGCGGCCCGTGGCGAGCGGCTCAGGCGACCCGGAAGCGTTCGGCGTCCGCGGCGCGCAATGTCAGACCGTTGCCGGCCACCGAAAGGTCGGGCGACATGGCGCCGCCGACCGGCCATGTCGCCCCGTCGAACAGGAGCCGCTCGATGCGGGCGTGGTCGTGGAAGTACTCCAGGTGGCGCAGGTTGGGCGTGGCCGCGGCCACGTCCAGATGCAGGTTGGGGGCGCAGTGCCCGGACACGTCCAGGTGGTGCGCCGCCGCCACCGCCGCCACCCGCTGGAACTCGGTGATCCCGCCGCAGCGCGTGACGTCCGCCTGCAGGCAGTCGACCGCGCCCGCGGCGCACATCCGCTGGAAGTAGGCCAGGTCGTAGCCGTACTCGCCGGCGGTCACCTCCGCCGCCACGGCGTCGCGGACCTGGCGCAGTCCGCGGAGGTCGTCGGAGGACACCGGCTCCTCGAACCAGCGGATGTCCAGCTCGCCGGCCTGCTCCGCGACGCGCACGGCCTGTTTCACGCGGTAGGCGCCGTTGGCGTCGACGAACAACGCGACGTCAGGGCCGATGACCGTGCGCGCCTGCCGCATGCGGTGGACGTCGCGGGCGGTGTCCGCGCCCCGGTCCTGCCCGATCTTGATCTTCACCCGCCGAACGCCGAGGTCCTCGATCCAGCCGGTGAGCTGCTCGGTGAGCCGCCGCTCGTCGTACGTGGTGAAGCCACCGCTGCCGTACACGGGCACGGCGTCGCGGGTGACGCCGAGCAGCCGGGCCAGCCGCAGATCCAGCAGGCGTGCCTTGAGGTCCCACAACGCGGTGTCGACCGCGGCGATGGCGGTCGAGGCGATGCCGGGCCGGCCGATGTTGCGCACCGCCCGCCACATGGCGTCGTAGGCGCCCGTGACGTCCAGCGCGCACCGGCCGGTGACCGACCCCGCGAGCACGTCGTCGACGAGTCGCACACCGGCCGCCGCGCCGTAGGTCCAGCCGAGCCCGGTGGCGTTCCCGGCGGTGGCGTGCACGACCACCGTCGTGGTGTCGTTCCACGCGGCGGTGCCGTCCGCCTCCGGCTGGTCGGTGGGAATCGTGTAGGCCGCCGCGGTGACCGCGTCGACGGACGGCTCCGGACCGGGCATCACGTCACTCCTGTCGTCGCACGGCTGGGTCGTGCCGGCACGGTGCACCCGTACCGCACAGGTCCGCGACGAAACTCCGCGACCGCGGGACCCCGGCCGAAGACCATGCACCGGAATGCGATTGGAGCCCGGGGCACCGGGTAGCGGCCCGCCCGGTGGGAGCCGGCTCCGACGCCGACGGCGGGAAGGCGGGCCGACGACAGCACATCCCGACGGCAGTACGGAGCAGGCATGACGGAGATCGTGGGCGAGAGCCTGGCGAAACGGTTGATCGACTGGGGCGTGGACACCGTGTTCGGGCTGCCCGGCGACGGCATCAACGGGCTGATGGAGGGCTTCCGCCGGCACAGCGACAAGCTGCAGTTCGTGCTCGTGCAGCACGAGGAGGCGGCCGCGTTCATGGCGACCGGGTACGCGAAGGCGACCGGGCGCCTCGGCGTGTGCGCGGCCACGTCCGGGCCGGGCGCGATCCATCTGCTCAACGGCCTGTACGACGCGAAGCTCGACCACGTGCCGGTGCTGGCGCTCACCGGCATGCAGGAGACGTCGGTGCTCGGCACCCACTACCAGCAGGAGGTGCACCTGGACCGGCTGTTCCAGGACCTCGCCGCCTACAACCTGATGGTGACCAACCCGCAGCAGATGCCCGGGGTGGTCGACCTGGCGATCCGCAACGCGCTGACCAAACGCACCGTGTCGCACCTGACGTTCCCGAACGACATCCAGGTCGCCCCCGTCGAACAGGACCCGTACCGGCACGTCGGGCCGGGCACCGCACCGGCGAGCCTCCCGGAGCTCGCGCTGCCCGCGCTGACGCCGTCCCCGGACCAGCTGCGACGGGCCGCGGAGGTGCTGGCCGCCGCGAAGAAGCCGGCGATGCTCGTCGGCGCCGGTGCGCTGCACGCGCAGGACGAGGTGATCGCGGTCGCCGACCGGATCGGGGCGCCCATCGTCAAGACCCTGCCGGGCAAGGCCGTGGTCCCGGACCGTCATCCGCTCACCACCGGCGGTCTCGGGCTGCTGGGCAGCGGCCCGAGCCAGGACCTGATGGAGGAGTGCGACACCCTGCTGATGGTCGGCACCTCGTTCCCGTACGGGAAGTTCCTGCCGCAGCCGGACCAGGTGCGGGTCGCGCAGATCGACGCCGACCCGACCCTGATCGGGCTGCGGCTGCCGGTGGAGGCGCCGGTCGCCGCGGACGCGAAGCTCGCGCTGCAGGGACTGCTGCCGTTGCTGGCCGAAGGCGACCGGTCGTTCCTGCGCAAGTACCAGCACGAGATGCAGCGCTGGCAGCGGGACATGTCCGCGCTGCAGGACGGCGGCCGCGACCCGATCGCGCCGCAGTACCTGATGGGCTGCCTCGACGACGCCGCTGCCGACGACGCGATCCTGACCTGCGACTCCGGCACCATCGCGACGTGGGCCGCCCGGCACTGGACGATCCGCGGCGACCGCCGGTTCTTCCTCTCGGGCAACCTGGCCACCATGGCGCCCGGCCTGCCGTACGCGATCGGCATCCAGCACGCCTTCCCGGGCCGGCAGGTGATCGCCTTCGTCGGCGACGGCGGTTTCGCGATGCTGATGGCCGACTTCCTCACCGCCGTACGCAACCACCTGCCGATCAAGGTGGTGGTCAACAACAACAACGGCTACGGACAGATCCTGTGGGAGCAGATCGTCCTGGGCTATCCGGAGTACGCGGTGCGCCACCACAGCCCGGAGGCGGACTTCGCGGCCTGGGGCAAGACGTGCGGCGCCTACGGGGCGAAGGTGACCAAGCCCGGTGACGTCGAATCGGCGATCCAGGAGGCGCTCGCCCATCCGGGTCCGGCGATCGTCGACTGCGACGTGAACCCGAACGAGCCGCCGATGCCCGGCAAGGTCACGTACGAGCAGGCGAAGCACTTCACCGAGGCGTTCCTGCGCGGCCAGCCGCACAAGATGGCGACGCTCGCCACCGTCGCCCGCGACAAGATCAACGAGCTGCGGTCATGACGGCCGTCCGCCTGCTGAAGCCCGCGGTGCGGCAACCGGCGCCGGCGGAGGTCGACGTCGAAGGCCTGCGGCGGGCGCTGCACGACCGGATCGACGGCGAGGTCCGCTTCGACGCCGGCTCCCGCAGCGCGTACTCCACCGACGCGTCGAACTTCCGGCAGGTCCCCATCGGCGTCGTGGTGCCACGCACGGTCGAGGCCGGCGCCGCCGCCGTCACGGTGTGCCGGGAGTTCGCGGCGCCGCTGCTGTCCCGCGGCGGAGGCACCAGTCTCGCCGGCGAGTGCACGAACACCGCCGTGGTGATCGACTGGTCCAAGTACTGCAACCGACTGCTGTCCGTCGACCCGGACAACCGGACCTGCGTCGTGGAGCCGGGCATCGTCCTGGACCACCTCAACGACCTGCTCCGCGAGCACGACCTCGAGTTCGGGCCGGAGCCGGCCACCCACAGCCACTGCACGCTCGGCGGCATGATCGGCAACAACTCCTGCGGCGCGACCGCGCAGCGCACCGGCAAGGTCGTGGACAACGTCGTACGCCTCGAGGTGCTGCTCTACGACGGCACCCGCATGTGGGTCGGCGAGACCTCCGACGACGAGTACGAGCGGATCGTCGCCGCCGGCGGCCGGCGCGGCGAGCTGTACCGGCAGCTGCGTGCGCTGCGCGACGAGCACCTGGAGCAGCTGCGGACCCGGTACCCGCGGATCCCGCGGCGGGTCTCCGGCTACAACCTCGACTCGCTGCTGCCGGAGCAGCGCTTCGACGTGGCCGGGGCCCTCATCGGGTCGGAGAGCACCCTCGTCACCGTCCTGCGCGCCGAACTGAGACTCGTCCCGCGGGTCCACCGGCGCAGCGTGGTTGTCCTGGGCTTCGACGACATCGCCCAGGCCGCGGACGCGGTGCCCGCCGTGCTGGAACACCGGCCGATCGCGCTGGAAGGGATCGACGACCTGCTCATCGAGTACCAGCGCAAGAGGCACCTCAGCTCGGACGCGCTGCGCCTCTTTCCCGACGGCGGCGGGTTCCTGCTGGTCCAGTTCGGCGGCGAGACCGAGGACGAGACCAGGCACAAGGCCGAGCGTCTCATCGCCGCGCTCGGCCGCAGCGCCGGCGGCGCCGACGTCACCCACTTCCACGACGAGCCGCACCAGCGGCAGGTCTGGCACGTGCGGGAATCGGGCCTCGGCGCCACTGCCCGGGTGCCGGGCCTGCCGGACACCTGGCCCGGCTGGGAGGACTCCGCCGTCGACCCGTCCCGGGTCGGTGACTACCTGCGCGACCTGCGGGGGCTCTACGACGAGTTCGGCTACCAGGCCAGCCTGTACGGCCACTTCGGGCAGGGCTGCGTGCACACCCGCATCCCGTTCGAGCTGACCACCGCTGACGGCGTCGCCAACTACCGGCGTTTCATGCAACGGGCGGCGGAGCTCGTGGTCTCCTACGGCGGCTCGCTGTCCGGCGAGCACGGCGACGGCCAGCAGCGCGGCGAGCTGCTGACGACCATGTTCGGCGACGACCTCGTCCAGGCCTTCGGTCAGTTCAAGGCGATCTTCGACCCTGACGACCGGATGAACCCCGGCAAGGTCGTCGCCCCCTACCGGCTCGACGAACACCTCCGCATCGGCACCGACTTCCAGCATCCGGCGCCGCGGACGCATTTCCAGTACCCCGACGACGGGGGCAGCTTCAGCCGGGCCGTCCTGCGCTGCGTCGGCGTCGGCAACTGCCGGCGCGAGAGCGGCGGCGTGATGTGTCCGTCCTACATGGTCACCCGCGAGGAGGAGCATTCCACCCGCGGGCGGGCCCGGCTGCTGTTCGAGATGCTCGACGGGACCAGCCGGGGCGGCGTGATCGCCGACGGCTGGCGCTCCGAGGCGGTCAAGGACGCCCTCGACCTGTGCCTGGCCTGCAAAGGCTGCAAGCAGGACTGCCCGGTCGACGTCGACATGGCCACCTACAAGGCAGAGTTCCTGTCCCATCACTACGAAGGCCGGCTGCGCCCCCGCTCGCACTACGCCATGGGCTGGCTGCCGTTGTGGGCCGCGCTCGCGGCGCGCGCACCCCGGCTCGTGAACACCCTGGCGCACGCCGGGCCGCTCGGCACGTTCGCCAAGCAGCTCGCCGGGGTCGACGTCCGGCGGGACATCCCGGTGTTCGCGCCGCGCACGTTCCAGCGCTGGTTCCGCCAGCGGCGCGGCACGGTGCCGGGCAGCCGCGGCGAGGTCGTGCTGTGGCCCGACACGTTCACCAACCATTTCGACCCTGCCGTCGCCCGGGCCGCGGTGGACGTCCTGGAGGACGTCGGCTGGACCGTGCACGTCCCGGACGCCACGGTGTGCTGCGGCCTGACCTGGATCTCCACCGGCCAGCTGGAGACGGCCAAACGCGTGGTGCAGCGGACCGTCGCCGTCCTGCGCCCGTACCTGCGCCGCGGCGTGCACGTCGTCGGCCTGGAGCCGAGCTGCACGGCGGTGTTCCGCTCCGACGCCAAGGAGCTCTTCCCGCACGACGAGGACGTCCAGCGCCTGGCCGCGCAGACGGTCACCCTCAGCGAGCTGCTGCACCAGCACACGCCCGGCTGGCAGCCGCCACGGCTGCACCGCAAGGCCGTCGTCCAGACGCACTGCCACCAGCACGCCGTCCTGGGCTTCGACGCCGACCAGGCGGTGCTGGCCGGCATGGGCGTCGATGCGGACGTCCTGGACTCCGGGTGCTGCGGACTGGCCGGCAACTTCGGCTTCGAGCAGGGCCACTACGACGTCTCCGAAGCCTGCGCCGAGCGGGTCCTGCTCCCCGCCGTCCGCGGCGCGGACCCGGGCGACGTCGTCCTCGCCGACGGCTTCAGCTGCCGGACCCAGATCGCGCAGAGCAACGCCGCCGGGCGCGGCGGCATGCACCTGGCCGAGCTGATCCACGCCGGGCTGCATCAACGGCAGGCCGGCGACTACCCGGAGCGGCAGTGGGCTCCCCGGCCGGGCGTCCCACGCCACACGGCGGCCGTCGCGGCCGCTTCCGTGCTCGCTGTGGCGGGGGCCGCTGCCGTCGCCCGCGCGATGTGGGTGCGGCGGCGCCGGGGGCGGTGACGACGTGCCGGGCCGGATCGAGGACTACGCCGTCATCGGGGACCTGCACACAGCCGCGCTCGTCGGCCTGGACGGCTCCGTCGACTGGCTCTGCCTGCCCCGCTTCGACTCCCCGGCCTGCTTCGCGGCCCTGCTGCACGACGAGTCCGCCGGACGGTGGCGGATCGCCCCCGTCGCGGGCGGGGCCGCCACCCGCCGCTACCGGACGGACACGCTGATCCTGGAAACCGAGTGGGACACCCCGGACGGCACCGTGCGGGTCGTCGACTGCATGCCACCACGCGAGCAGGCCGCCGACGTCGTGCGCATCGTCGAGGGACGCTCCGGTGTCGTGCCGATGCGCATGGACCTGACGATGCGCTTCGACTACGGGCACATCGCGCCGTGGGTGCACCGCGACGGCGGTGACGTCGCCGCGGTCGCCGGACCCGACGCGACCTGGCTGCGCACCGACGCCCCGACCCGGCAGCAGGAGCACACCACCGTGTCGGACTTCGCCGTCCGCGCCGGTCAGCGGGTCGAGTTCGTCCTGACCTACCAGCGGTCGCACCTGCCGCGGCCCGAGCCCGTCGACGCCGCCTCGGCCGTCGCGCAGACCGAACGGTTCTGGCGCGAATGGATCAGCCGCTGCACCTACGACGGGCGGTGGTCCGCCGCCGTCCGGCGGGCACTCATCACGCTCAAGGCGCTCACCTACGCACCGACCGGCGGGATCGTGGCCGCCGTGACCACGTCGCTGCCGGAGCAGCTGGGCGGGCCCCGCAACTGGGACTACCGCTTCTGCTGGCTGCGCGACGCCACGTTCACGTTGCAGGCGCTGCTGGGCACCGGCTACACCGTGGAAGCGACCGCCTGGCGTGACTGGCTGCTGCGGGCGGTCGCCGGCGACCCCGCCGACCTGCAGATCATGTACGGCCTCGACGGCACCCGTCGCATCGACGAGACCGAGCTCGACTGGCTCGACGGCTACGAGCACTCGGCACCGGTCCGGGTCGGCAACGCCGCGGCGGGACAGTTCCAGCTCGACGTCTGGGGTGAGGTGCTGCAGGGCCTGCACGTGTCCAGGCAGGCCGGCATCGCCGCCACCGGCACCGCGTGGGACGTGCAACGGGCGCTGCTCGAGCACCTCGAAGGCCGCTGGCGCGACCCGGACAACGGGCTCTGGGAGGTCCGCGGCCCCCGCCGCCACTTCGTCCACTCCAAGGTCATGGCGTGGGCCGGCTTCGACCGGGCCGTCACCGCCGTCGAACGGCACGGCCTCGACGGGCCCGCGCGGCGGTGGCGGGCCATCCGCGACGACATCCACGCGCAGGTGTGCGCCGACGGGTTCGACACCGAACGCAACACGTTCACCCAGTCGTACGGCTCCACCGCCCTGGACGCCGCGCTGCTGCTGCTCCCCCGGGTGGGCTTCCTGCCGTGGGACGACCCGCGCGTCGTCGGCACCGTGCAGGCCGTGCAGCGTCACCTGAGCAGCGAAGGTCTCCTGCTGCGCTACCGGGCCGGCGACGCCGGCGTGGACGGCCTGCCCGGCACCGAGGGCACGTTCCTCGCCTGCAGCTTCTGGCTGGTCGACGCCCTGCACGGCATCGGCCGGCGGCAGGAGGCCGTCGACCTGTTCGAGCGCCTGCTCGGCATGCGCAACGACGTCGGTCTCCTCGCCGAGGAGTACGACCCCTCCGGCGGCCGCCAGCTCGGCAACACCCCACAGGCGTTCAGCCTCGTGGGTCTGGTGAACTCGGCCCGTCGCCTCACCGGCGAACACCTCGGCGACGGTTGAGCCGCCCCCGCGCCGGGGCTCAGTGCCCGGCGGTACCTCCTCGCAGCGCGGCCGTCCAGGACGGCCCGTGCCTGCGGCTGCGGCGCACGTGCCGCCACGTCGCCGCCAGTTCCTCGGCGGCGAGCAGTGGCACGATCAGCGAGATGGCCGCCGAAACCAGGCACAGCGTGCAGAAGGCCCCGATCACCAGCGCCTGCAACGCCACCAGCGCCAGCGCCGTCAGCGCCATGGCGACGACGACCACCCCGAGCAGCAGCACCAGCCACGGCCTGCGCCGCCACCGGCGGGTCCCGCCGGACAGTTCGAGCACGAGCTCCGTCAGGTACGCCGCGGCCCCCAGCGCCGCGTCACGCACCGGGAGCGCTTTCGAGAACGCCGAGTCGAGCACCAGGGCGCTGCCGTCGCCGAACCACGGGTCCCACGGCGCCGGCACCAGGCCGTACTGGAAGTACGCCAGGCGCAGCGAGATCACCATGCCGGCGAAGGCCAGCACCGCCACCGCAGCCCGCCGAGGCCACGCCGACGGGTTGTCGGATGCGCCCGCCATCGGTGCGTGCCGGTCAGCGCCGCTGTGCCACGACCCAGCCGGCGACGCCGGCCACTGCGGCACCGGCGAGCAGGCCACCGAGCAGGCCGTGGTGCTGCGACGCCCACAGCTGCGGGCTGCGGGCATGCGCGCGGTCGTCGAACGAGCCATGGGCGCCCTGATCGGTGCCGGGCGCGTCGTCGGCGGGCCGCCACAGATTCGGCGGAAGCTCGGACGCGGCCTCGCCGGTCTGCTGCGAGCGGTAGCCGGTGCGGGCGAGGTACCGGTCGAGGACTCCCGGCGCGACCTTGTTGGCGACCACCGTGCCGACCGTGGACGCGCCGACCCAGTACTCGCGGCGTCCCGGGTGCGCGGCCGCGTACACCACGGCGCGCGCCGCCACCTCCGGCTGGTAGATCGGCGGCACCGGCTGCGGGTGCCGCCGCAGCCGCGACAGCACCCAGTCGAACTGCGGCGTGTTGACAGCAGGCATCTGCACCATGGTGATCCCGACGCCGCTGCGCTCGTGCAGCAGCTCGCAGCGCACCGCTTCGGTGAAGCCCTGCACGGCGTGCTTGGCGCCGCAGTACGCGGCCTGCAGCGGGATTCCGCGGTAGGCCAGCGCCGAGCCGACCTGCACGATGCTGCCACGGTCCCGCGGCAGCATGTGCCGCAGCGCAGCACGGGTGCCGTTGACGTATCCGAGGTAGGTGACGTCGGTCGCCCGCCGGAACTCCTCCGGCCTCACCTGCGTGAACGGCGCGAACACCGACGAGAACGCGGCGTTGACCCAGACGTCGATCGGTCCCAGTTCGGCCTCGACGCGGTCGGCGGCCGACTGGACCGCCGCGTTGTCTGCCACGTCGGCCTCGACCGGAAACGCCCGGCCGCCGGCTTCCCGCACGTCCTGCACGGCACCGGTCAAGCCGTCAGTGCCCCGCGCCACCAGCGCCACTGCGTCGCCGAGCCCCGCGAACATGCGGGCGCTGGCACGGCCGATCCCGCCGCTGGCACCGGTCACGACGACCACCCGGCGGTTGTCGCTCGTCGTCATCAGCTCCGCACCTCCTCCGTCGGGCTCCCCGGCGAGGTCGGTCGGACCTGTGGACGCCGGAGACGGGTCCGCGCGGCGTTCACCCCCCAGCGATCAGCCGCTGCGTGGCATGCGTCGTCTATCAGCGGCTGCTACCCACCTCCGCCTCCCCCACCCTCATCCGGCCGGAAACCTGCGACAGAATGCCGAGCCGCTCCTGCGGCGACGTCACCTCGCCGAGGTGGTCGGGTTCCTCGTCGCCCGCGGATCGTCCCGCCAGCCGTACACATCGAGGGCATCCGTGCGGTCCGCCGGTCGCCGGTGCACCGATCCAGCCGTGCCGGCTGAACAGGCTCCAGGCCAATGTCCAGGAATGCAGACTGGCGCCCAGATGATCCACGACCAGCCCGCAGCCGTCGCACACCAGGCTGAAATCCGTGCCGTCCTGGGTGTGCAGCACCGTCATACGAGCCACGTCCTTCCGTCACGGGCGGTCCGCGAACGCCGCCGTTCCGCCCCGCACACGCCATGCTCACCGGAGCGCATGGCGGTGGCCCATCGGAACTGTGACGATCGTGCGACGCTTACCACGACGGCGGACCCGGTGCCGGTGCGGCTTCGTCGGCCGTCTCCGGCAGGGCTGCCGCTCCGGCCAACTGCATCAGGTGCCGTATCCGCGTCGACGGTCCGAGCAATGTCAGCCGCCCGCCGGACTCGCGCAGCCGGCGGTGCAGCTCGACGAGGAGACCGATCCCGGCCGCGTCGACGGACGGGCAGTGGGTGAGGTCGACGCGCAGGTGGATCGGACGCCGGCCCGGCGCGCCGGTGAGCATCGTGAGGTACAGCGCCAGATGCCCAATGTCACGGGGTCCTTGACGACCGCGTCGAACCGTAGCGAACGGACGTCGGTCATGCCGTGACCGGGCTGGGACCGCGCTCGGCGGCGAGGCCGAAGTCGACGACCTTCATCCGGGACGGCGTGAGGATGATGTTGCCCGGACGAGACGGGCCGCGGCACGGGCCTCGACCTGTGCCCGTTCACGGGCACGGGCCGGGCCGGCGAGCTCCGGCAGTAGCATCTTGACCGCGACGGTCCGTTCGAGCCGCACGTCGACGGCCCGCCACACGGACGCCATGCCGCCCGCACCCACCTCGGCGATCAGCCGGTACCGGCCGCCGATCAACGGCATGACGTCGACACCTCCCAAGGTCCTTACCGCCCGGCGCGGCCCCCGCCCGGAGCCGTCACCGCGATCCTCGCCACTCGGCATGGAGGACAACCCTCGGACGTGTGACAGTTGTGCGACGAGACCGGCGTCATGACGGCAGCACGAGGTCGGCGTAGTCGGCGGCCGTGAGATGCCCGTACGCCAGGGACGCGTCAGCGCGTGGCACGCGCAGCGGCTGCCCGTCGTGCAGGAAGGACACGGTCTCGACGTCGGCGCGGCTGGTCAGGGTGCACACGATCTGCCCATAGGCGAGGACCTCGTCGCTGCGACCGCCGCCCTCGGACCGGCTCCCGATCTCGACCGTCGCGTCACCGCCGCGGACCTCCACCATGCCGGTGACCGTGATCCCGGTCAACGCGCTCGTGTAACCGGCCTCCCGCTCGGCCGCCGTCGGGCCGCCCAGCAGATCCCGCAGTTGCTCGTCGATCGCCGGTATCCGCTCTGCCGGACGCCGGACCGCTACCAGGCCGGTGTCACGGACCAGGTACAGCAACTCGATCGGTACACCGGGCGCCGGGCTGGCGGTCTGCGCCACGGACGGAGTGCTCCCCCGACCGCTCACCATGACCGGTCGTGGGTCGTCCTCGGTCGGCACGCCGCAACCGGCCAGCACGACCGCCGACACCAGCGCGACGACAAGGCCTCGAACCGTTGCGGTCATCGCGACTCCCCGAGCAGTTCGACCCGGAATCGCGCGCCGCCGCCGGGCCGGTCCAGCGCCGCGGCCCGGCCGCCGTGCGCGGTGGCGTGCTGCGCGACCAGTGCCAGGCCCAGGCCCGTGCCGTCGTCGTCGGTGCGGGCGCCGGCCGCGCGCCCCCGGACGAACCGATCAAAGATCGTCGCCTTGTCCTCCGCGCTCACACCGGGACCTTCGTCGTCGACCTCGATGAACCACACACCTTCGCTCGCGCCGACCCGCACGGCGGTGGCGCCTCCGCCGTACCGCGCGGCGTTGTCCAGCAGGTTGCCGATGATCTGTTCGATGCGCCGGCCGTCCACCAGCCACACGTGCGGTGGGTCACCGACTGCCTCGACGAGGTCCGGCGACAGTTGGCGTACCTGGCAGGCACGCTGCGCGACCGCGACGACGTCGACCTCGTCGCGTTGGGCCGGCTGGTCGCTCTTCGCCAGTTCCAGCAGGTCGTCGACGAGGGACGTGAACCGGTCGACCTCCTCGACGATCAGCCCGACCGCCAGCGCGGTGCGCTGGTCGAGGTGGTCGCGCCGGCGGGCCAGGACGCTGGCGGACGCGGCGAGCGTCTGCAGTGGCGAGCGCAGCTCATGGCTGACGTCCGCGGCGAACCTCCGGTCCTGCTCCAGCCGCTGCGCCAGCCGGTCGACCATGTCGTTGAACGAGGTGGTGAGCTGGGCGAGATCGGGTTCGACGGCGGGATCGAGCCGGGTGTGCAGGTCGCCGGCGGCGATCTCCTTGGCCGCGCCGGCCACCGACCGTAGCGGCCGGGCCACGTAGCGGGCGGCGTACCAGCCGAGTCCGGCACCCGCACCGGCGGTGAGCGCCGCCACGACCGTGAGCACCCAACTCAGCGTCCGCAACGTCTGGTCCAGCTCACGGAACAGGTCGACCTCGTACAGCGCCACCGTGTCCGTCAGCGGCACACCGACCACGATTGCGGGAACGCCGTTGACCCGGACGAGCTGCTTGCCCGCCTGCCCTTGCTGGACGAGGCGTTGCAGGCTCTGCGGCACCGCCTCCGTGGTGCCGTCGTCGGCGGCGCGGCCGAACCAACCGCCGTCGCGGTACAGCATCGCCCGCCGGTTTCCGCCGGTGTCCAGGGAGCGCAGCAGGTCGGCGACGTCGACCCGGTCGGTGAGGACGCCCTCGCGCAGGATCCGTGCGTCGTACGACGCCGCGCGCACCGACACCCGCTCCCGCCCCTCCAGCAGGTAGCGCCGGGTCGCCTGGTACGTCGCGAACGCCATCGACGCCGACAGCAGCAGCGCGCCGACGGCGAATCCGCCGACCACTCGTGTCCGAAGTCCCGCGCGTCTCATCGTTGCAGCTTGTAGCCCATGCCGCGGACCGTGACGAGGCGCTGCGGCGTCCGCGGATCGTGCTCGATCTTCTGCCGCAGCCGCCCGATGTGGACGTCGACGAGGCGCTCGTCACCGATCTCGTACTCCCAGACCCGCTGCAGCAGCTGCTGGCGCGACAACACGAGGCCGGGATGCTCGGCGAGCTCGCACAACAACCGGAACTCGGTGCGGGTCAACGCGACCGGCGCACCCTGCACCCGCACCTCGCCGGCCTCGGGCATGATCGCGAGGTCGCCGAACACCAGCGCCGGCGCGGCGGCGGACACGGCACGCCCGCGACGCCGCAATGCCCGCAACCGCGCGGAGAGCTCCTTCACCGCCACCGGCTTGACCAGGTAGTCGTCGGCGCCGGCCTCGAGCGCGGCGACGATGTCGTGCGTGTCGTCGCGGGCGCTCACCACGACGATCGGCACGTCGTCGCGGCGGCGCATCTCCCGCACGCAGTCGAAACCGTCCATCCCCGGCAGCATGAGATCGACCAGGACGGTGTCCGCGGGCTCGGCCCGCTGCGCCTCCAGGCCCTCCTCCGCGCTCGCGGCGGTGCGGACCACGTAACCCTCATCCTCCAGGGCGAGTGCCAGCGACAGCCGGATCCGGTCGTCGTCCTCGATCACCAGTACGCCTGTCACCATCGCATCATGTCTCCCGCCGGTGTGCGCCCGTGCGTAGGACCAGCGAGTGCGGCGCATTGCCACCCGATTCTCACGTCAGCCTCCGCTGCGGTCGTCGATCGCCGGGCCGGCCGGACGCAGGACGGGCTGCGGCCTGCGGTGCCGCGGCAGATAGCCAGGTGGCCGGTCGGTGGCGTGCAGGACCTCCTCCGGCCCTGCTGCCCGCACAGGGGGCGCGTCCAACGCGCCGGTCACGACGATCTCCACGACGGGATCCGCCCCGGGCGATGTGACGGTCTGCATGCGGCTCCTCCAACGGCAGTGGCGCCCGTACCGGTTCCGATCCGAATGCGTGCGGGTCGGCCGTCGACGGGTTCCGGATGATGTCCGGTACCTGCACCACCCTGTGCCGCTGATGTGGAGAAGTCCCAGCGGGAGTGTGACGGTTCCATGACGTGTCCGGCCTCGGAAGATGTCACGCGATTGTCACAGGGTCGAGGACTGCTCGCCGAACCGGGCGGTGACGCTGACAGCACGACCCTGGAGGGAGACGACATGCAGCCGATAGCACAGACACCGTCGATGCGGCTGGTCGAGGTGCTGGTCACCGAACCGCTCGACGCCACCGCAGCGCCCCGCGTCCGGGCGCTGCTCGATGACGCCGCCGCGTTACGGCCGGCAGACCTCGTGGTCGACATGACCGCCTGCGCGTACGTCGAGGCCGCGGGCATCGAAATGCTCGTCGACGTGCACCGCAAGGTATGGCTCGACGGCGGACGGCTCACGCTTCGCGGTCTTTCGCCGAAGGTCGCCCGGACCATGCGACTCGCCCGGGTCGACCGGGTCCTGCACGTCACCGGCGCCGCGGCCGGGCCGCCGGAGGCTTCGTCATAGGACTGTCATCCATTCGCGGGACGGTCGCCATGTGCCGCGCGCAGGGTGGACCCTTGTCCACAAGATCCGATGGGGGTCACGATTGCCAGCGTCGCTCAGTCTCGACAGCAAAGACTTCACCCTCGCCTGTGACGGCCGCCTGTTCACGCAGCGGCAGGATCGGGCCGATGCGCGGTGAACTTCTCCGTCAGCACCAGCATCGAGCACAGCGGAGCGGTGGTCATCACCGTCCGCGGCGCCGTGGAACACACCACCATCGGGTCCCTGTGCGACACGATCAACCACATCGTCGACCAGCAGCGACCCGCACGCGTGAGCATCGACCTGCAATCGGTCACCTACATCGACACCGCAACGGTCGGTGCGCTCGACGCATGCCGTCGCAGCGCCCGCAACGGCGGGACCGACGTGGTGCTGCGCAACGCCAGCGCCGCCGTCGACCGGACACTGCGAATGTCCGCCTGACCGCACCCGTGCCGCTTGAGCACCGTGTGGCCCTCCCCGAGACAAGGAACTGACCAATCGATGCCGGCTGCGGCCAAGCACGACTTCGTCGTCGTGACCGAACACCTGCCGGCCGACCCGATCCTGGACGGGCACGAACTGGTGCGGTGGCGGCCGAACCACCGCGGCATGAACGCCGCGCTGCGCCCGATCGTCACCCGCCGCCACGGCACCTGGATCGGCTGGCACGGCCTCGACGACCGCGAGGTCGGCCAGTTCGGATGGGCCGGCATCAGCCTGCGACCGGTGCCGATGCCGGCCGCGGACGTCACCGACCACCTCGGCGGTCACTGCGGGACCTCGCTGGCACCGCTGTACCACGACGGTGTGGAACCGCCGCGGTTCGACCGCCGTTGGCGTCAGGCGTACCGGCGGGTGAACGACCGCTACAGCCACGCCGTCGCCGGCATCGCCGCACCGGGTGCGACCGTCTGGGTGCACGACTACCACCTCCAGCTCGTCCCCGCGATGCTGCGCGTGCTGCGGCCGGACCTGCTGATCGGCTTCTTCCTGCACGTACCGTTCCCACCGGTCGAGCTGTTCGAGAAGCTGCCGCAGCGGGCCGAGATCCTCGGCGGGTTGCTCGGCGCGGACCTGGTCGGTTTCCAGAGCCGGCGGTCCTCGGCCAACTTCTGCCAGGCGGTCACGGAGTTCGGTGAATACCGGATGGACGCCGACGTGGTGCACCCCGACGGCCGCCGGGTATCGATCGGCGTGTTCCCCGCCTCCATCGACGCCGCCGACTTCGAACGGCGGGCCCGGGATCCGCAGACCCGGCGCCGGTCCGTCGAGATCCGCGCCGAACTTGGCCGGCCGCGCACGATCCTGCTTGCCGTCGACCACCTCGGACCGGCGAACGGCATCGAACAACGCCTCGACGCCTACCACGAACTGCTCGCCGACGGACGCCTCGACCCGACCACCACGCTGCTCATCCAGGTCGCCGTGCCGGGCCGGCAACACGGCCTGGACCGGCCGGACGCGTGGAGCCGGGTCGAACGGAAGGTCGCCCAGATCAACGGCCTGTACAGCTGGATCACCCGACCGGCGGTGCATTTCCTGCACCAGGCGCTGGACCCACGCGAGCTCGTCGCGTTCTACCTGGCCGCCGACGTCATGCTCGCCACACCGCTGCGCGCCGGCATGAGCGTCAACGCGAACGAGTACGTGGCCTGCCGCACCGACAACACCGGCACGCTCGTGCTGAGCGAAGGGTCGGGCACCGCCGCCGGATTCCCCGAGGCGATGACCGTCAACCCGTTCGACGTCGACGCCCTGAAGGCCACCATCCTCAGTGCGATCGAGCCCGGCGACCCGGGCAGGCGCCGCATCGCGATGCGTGCCATGCGGCGGCGGCTCCACGAATACGACGCGCACCGGTGGGCCGCCCGATACCTCGACGCGCTCAACGACACCGCGACGCGTCCATCGCCAGCCGCCGCCACCGTCGACGGCGCGGCACCGCTGCCGACGTCCGGCGGGTCGCGGCTTCGGTAAGCGCAGCACCGGGCGGGCGATGCCCTATGCTGTGCAGAATATTGTGTGGATGCAATAGTTGTCCCTGGCCTGCCAGGGTCAGGTGTGCCGGGACGTCAGGTCGGCGACGGCAGATTGCCGCCAAGCCGAGGGAGTGACACCAGTGACACGGGACCCGATGCGCGCCGACGTCGACGACCCGATGGACCCGGGCACGTCGCTGCCGCTGGCCCGGATCCTCCTGGTGGAGGACGACCCCGGCGACGTCGCGTACACCCTCGACGAGTTCCGCGAGCACCGGCTGCGCAACGAGGTGACCGTGCTCGGCAACGGCCGGGACGCCCTGGACTACCTGGCCCGGCGCGGCGTGCACCAGGATGCCCCGACTCCGGATGTGCTGTTGCTGGACCTGAATCTGCCCGGCGTCGACGGCCGGGTGGTGCTCGACCAGGTGATCAACGATCCACGGCTGGCGCAGTTGTACGTCGTCGTCCTGACCGCGTCCGCCGTCGAGGAGCAGATGCTGCGGGACTTCGGCCTGCCCGCCGAGCGCTTCTTCCGCAAGCCGGTCGACTTCGCGCAGCTGGTCGGTCTGATCCGCGCGGTGCAACGGTTGTCGATCGTCGTCGAGCGACGCGACCCGCCGGCCGGCTCCCTGGCGCGGCGATAGGCCGGCGACCCACTGCCGACTTCCGTCCGGCCTGGTAGCCAGGTGGACAGGGGCAGGCGTCATCCCGGCCGGTGTCCGCCCGCAACCACGCTGCCGGCAGAACAAGCGGCACGGGATCGGACTGGTCGGCGCAACGCTGGGCACAGGTAGGGGTAGCCGAATCAATCCCGAGGGAGGAACCGTGACCATCTCCGGCATCATCACCGCGTTGATCGTGGGTATCATCGTCGGCACGCTCGGCCGGCTGGTTGTCCCCGGCAGGCAGAACATCTCCATCTGGATGACCTGGATCGTCGGCATCATCGCCGCCCTGATCGGCACGGTCATCGCCCGGGCGGTGGGGGTGAACACGTCCGGATTCAGCTGGCTGGAGCTGCTGATCCAGGTGGTGCTGGCCGCCGTCGGCGTGGCCATCGTGGCCGGCACCTTCGGGCGCCGGAACCGTCACGCGGTCAGATAGCCACAGCGGTTCGTGATCACGGCCGCGCCGTCATCACGTCCTGAACCGGCGAACTGGTGCCGTGCCGACACCGGCACGGCACCGTACCTCCGGTGCCGCCGGGACATTCGCCCCCGTGCCACCATTGTCGGATGGCACGACCTGCTGCTCCCCCCGACGAGGCCGACGACGAGCTCGTCGACGCGCTGCTGTCGGTCAGCCGGGCGATGGTCGCCCTCGCTGCCCGCAACCTCAGCACGCTCGATGCCGACGTGACGCTGCAGCAGTACCGGACACTGGTCATCCTGGCCTCCGGCGGCCCGCAACGCAGCGTCGACCTCGCCCGCCAGCTCAACGTCGCGCCGTCGACCGTGACAAGGATGTGCGACCGGCTGGTACGGCGGGGTTTGATCCAGCGTCTGCACCGGGAGGACGACCGGCGCCCGGTCTGGCACTGCCTGACCGAATCCGGCAAGGACCTCATCGGCGCGGTGATGCTCGCGCGGCGCAAACAGCTCGAGGACCTGGTCCGGGCGACCGACCTGACCGCCTCGAAACGCACCGTGGCGACCATGCGCGCGTTCGCGGCCGCGACCGGCGAAGTGCCCGACTCGCAGTGGTGGAAGCTGTGGGCCGATTCGGCGACGCCCGCCCCCGGGACCTGGCCCGCCCAGCCGCCGAAGCGTTCCGGGTCGATCTGACACGATAGGCGCATGGCGGACTCATCGAGCGGCGACGCTGCGCGGCGGGTCGTCGTCGTCGGGTACGACGGCTCCGAGCTGCTCGACATCGCCTGTGTCACCTCCACGCTCGACATGGCGGTCCGCATCGCCGGGCGGACGCTGTACCGCACGGAGGTCATCTCTCCGAACGGGCAGGCGATCCGGTGCGACTCCGGACTGGAGCTGCACAGCAACGGGTCGCTGCAGCGGGCGACCGGGCCGATCGACACCCTGGTCGTGTCCGGCGGCCGGGGCCACGAGACCGCCGCCGAGGACCAGGCGATCGTCGCGCACGTGCGGCGGCTGGCCGCACTCTCCCGGCGGGTCGCCTCGGTCTGCACCGGCGCCACGGTGCTCGCGGCCGCCGGGCTGCTCGACGGCCGGCGGGCGACCACGCACTGGCACTACGCCGACGCGCTCGCCCGGCAGTACCCCTCCGTGCACGTCGACGCCCGGCCGATCTTCATCCGTGACGGGCGCGTCGCCACGTCGGCCGGCGTCACCAGCGCCCTGGACCTGACGCTGGCGCTGGTGACCGAGGACTGCGGGCCCGACCTCGCGCGTGCCGTCGCGCAGGGCCTCGTCACCTACCTGCAGCGGCCGGGCAACCAGGCGCAGATGAGCGTGTTCACCGCACCCGACCCGGATCACGTGCTGGTCCGCCGGGCCGTCGCGTACATCACCGCGCACCTGGCGACCACGCTCGGCACCGCGGTGCTGGCCAAGCACTGCGGGGTGAGCACCCGGCAGCTGCACCGGCTGTTCGTCGAGCACCTCGGCATGCCACCCGGCCAGTTCGTGCGCCGCACCCGGCTGGACACCTCCGCCCGGCTGCTGGCCACGACCGGCCATCCGATCGGCATCGTCGCCCGGTGGTGCGGGTTCACGTCGCTGGAGACGTTCCGGCAGGCGTTCGTCGCGCAGTACGGGGTGCCGCCGACGCAGTACCGGGCGGTGACCGCGGCGCTCGCCGCCTCCTGACCCAGGGTTCCGTGCCGGGAGTGCCAGGATTTCTGCCGCGGTGTCAGGTGCGCCTGTCCACCGGTGCGCGGCGCGACGACAGTGATCGGCATGGAAACCGTTCGTACCCTGACCCGTCGCTGGCCGGCCGCCGCCGGGCTGGCCATCGCGGTCGCCGCGCTGTTCACTGTCGCTGACCGGGACACCGTGGTCACCTGCGTGTGGGTCGCCAGCCTGTGCTACCTCGCGGCCGCCGCGCTGCACCGGCCGTGGATGGCGTGGGTGGCCGTGCCCGCGGGCAGCGTCGTCGTCACCGTCGGAGAGCTCACCGGCGTCGGCCGGTGGATCCTGCTGGGCGTCACCGCGGCGGTCCTCGTCGTCGTCGCCCTGATCATCGGCGTCCCGCGCCGCCCGCTGCTCGCACAGAGCGCCGCCGCCGTCGTGTACGGGGGTCTCGCGCTCGCGGCGCTGGCGCTCGGCCCGGACGCCGGCGTGGTCGTGGCCGGGCTCGTCCTGGCCGCGCACGCCGGGTGGGACGCCGTGCACCATCACCGCAAGGCGGTCGTGTCCCCTTCGCTGGCGGAAGCGTGCATGGCGCTGGACCTGCCGCTCGGCCTCGGACTGGTCGTCCTCGGCCTGGCCGCGTGACCCGGACCGGCGGTCAGAGCTGCACCGGAACGTCGATGACCTGGATCGGCTCCTGTTTCCACGCCGCGAGCAGACCGTTGACCACCTCGACCGTGTCCGTCCAGCCGGCACGGCCACTCAGACCGGCGGCGAGCAGGGTCGACGGGACCCGCCCGGCGCGCAGCAGCTGTTGCCAGCCCGCGACGTCGAGCCGCAGGTATTCCAGCGCGGGCAGTCCGGTGACGGCGGAAAGGTCGGCGACGACGGCGGACTCGGTGATCAGGGTCCGCAGCCGGTGACCGGACAGCGACGACAGGTCGGCGGGCGCGGCCGCGGCGCTGATGTACAGCACCTCCGTCGTCGGCTGGACGTCGGCGAGCGTCTTGCCGCTGCGGGATCCGACCCGCACCAGCAGGTCGCCTTCCGGACCCAGCTTCGCCAGGGTGGTGGGCCGCTCGGTGAGCACCTCGGTCAGCGAGGGCGCCAGCCAGCGGGCGCCGGACGACATCTCGTGGTCCACGAACAGCACCTGCCCGAACGTCCCCTGCGGCCCGGGGGCGAGGTCGACGACGTACAGGTTGCCGCCGCCGTCCTCGCCGACCACGAACCACGCCGGTGAGGCCGCCAGCTGCTGCGTCCGGCCGTGCGGATCGGGCGCGACGACCTCGGTCGCGCCGTACCTCCAGGACAGGTACCGGGCCTGCGGCTCCAGGTAGGCGCGGGCGGCGGCGTCGGCCAGCGGCACGATCCGCAAGCCCTGGAAAAGCGTCCGGTCGGCGGGCTGCAGGACCACAGTGCCCTCGGCCGCGGCGAGGTAGAGCGCCCGGACGTCATCGGGCAGCGCGACACCGAGGTCCGCCTCCGCCGCGGCCAGCTCCGACGGGTCGGCCGGCCGCGCGTCCGGCAGCCCCTGCCGGACCAGCGCGGTGACCGTGGCCGCGTCGGCGCCGCCGGAGACGGCCACGTCGTAGCGGACCGGCACGCGGCGGTACGGCTCCGGATGCGCTCCGGCGACCAGGTGCACGTCCTCCAGCAGATCGCTGCCCATCCCGAACGAAACCTGCGGCGTGCTGGGGACGATGCTCACCACCGACGCCCCGGAACGGGTCGTGACGCCGCGCACCGCGACGATCTGCCCGCCGGTCAGGCCGCGCAGCGATCTGAGCATGTCCGTCGGCCGCTCACCCCGCTCCTGCGCCAGCCCGAGGACGCCGGGGTCGCCGTCGTAGGCGATCGAACCGCCGATCGCGCTCCGCGACACCGTGCCGCGGAACTCGACCTCCCCTACCTCGGGGGGCATGCTGTTACGCAGCGCGGTCACGAACGGACGCCACGCATCGGGCCGGAACAACATTGCGTCGATCATCGCCTGATCGTAGGCGGCGGCCGGACAAGCGGCGCGGCAACAACACAAGCGGGCCCGGCCCGAACGGATCACCGCTGTGACAGCGTTCATCATGGCATTGGTGCTGATGGGGGTACGCTCTCAGCGTGTCGGCGGAAGATCAGCATCCGGGTCGCCGGCGACCCGGGGAGCTCGAAGCGGCGATCCTCCGCGTCCTGGTCGGCGCCGACCGTCCGTTGACGGCGCGTGAGGTCCTGGACCGCTTTCCCGACGGGCCGGGCCTGGCCTACAGCACCGTCGTGACGATCCTGACCCGGATGTACGAGAAGGAGATGGTCGCCCGGTATCGGGAGGGCCGCTCGTTCCGGTACGCGCCGCTCACCGACGGCGCGTCACTGACGGCGGTACGGATGACCGCCCTGCTGGACACCGAGCACGACCACGCGATGGTGCTGCGGCGCTTCGTCGACGCGTTGCGGCCCGGCGACGAGGATCTGCTCCGCCGGCTGCTGCGCGACTCCGAGCCGCACTGACGGCGTCCGTCAGGTCATCGGCGTTCGAGCCGTGCGGCGTGCAGCAGCTCGCCGAGGTCGTAGACGCACTCCCCCGTCCAGAACATCGAGCCGACCGCGACCGCCGCGGGCGCGACGGCCAGCAGGGCCGATCGCCGGCTGCGTGGGGCGATCAGGGAGGCGACGCGCCGCGGGACCGTCCCCGCCTGCCGCACGTCGCGGTCGGTAGGTGCCATCCGGAGGCCGACCGCGCGCCTCGGGCCGGTGCTGACCAGGGCCGCCGCGGCGATGGCCCGGGCCACCGCCGTCCGGTCGCCGAGCGCGGTCGCCGCGTGCTCGTCGGCGGCCCGCTCGACCAGGTGGTCCATGCGCCGGGCCAGCCACCAGAACACCGGGTGGACCGCGGCCGAGAGCCGCACGACCTGCACGAGCCGGTGGTGTCGCCGCGTCAGGTGGGCGCGTTCGTGGGCGAGGAGCGCGGCGAACTGGGTGTCGTCCAGGGCTTCGCGCATGCCGGCGGTGACGACGATGCGGCCGACGGCACCGGCGGGGACCGAGAAGGCCTCCGGTCGTGGGTCGTCGAGGATCGTCAGCTGGCCGTCCTCGGTGGGCAGGTCCGCGAAGCGGCGCGCGAAGGCGAGGTCGCGGCGGTACGCCCGCCAGGTCCACGCCATCCCGGCGAAGGCGGTCAGCAGCATGGTCAGCGACAGCCAGGAGACCCAGGGCACGTGTGCCGTGTCGGCGCGGACGAACTCGTCGGAGACCCCGAGCAGGGCCGCCACCACGGGCAGTTCGGCGAGGGCCTTCAACGCGAACATGGTCAGGTTGATCATGCAGGCGAGTGCGGTGCTCGCCATGGAGGCGACGAAGAAGAGCAGGGCGGCGTCGGGCCGCAGCCGGTCGGCGAGGAACCGGATCGCCACGGCGACGGCGACCGGACACACTGCCACCGACCAGATGAAGTGGTCGAACACGACCGGGTCCTCCCCAGGATCTTGGTCAATTTCCCGTGGTACGGCGGCGCGGATCGCCCGGACGCGCGACCGGCACCACGATCGGGGTGCCGACCTCCGGATCGGCGATGATCCGGCAGTCCAGGCCGAACACCTCGGCGATGAGGGCCTCGGTGACGATGCTCGACGGGTCGCCGTGCGCGACGATCCGGCCGTCGCGCATCACGACGAGGTTGGTGGCGTAGCGGCAGGCCTGGTTGATGTCGTGCAGGACGACGGCGAGCGTCGTGCCCTGCTCGTGCAGGTCCGCGCACAGGTTGAGCACCTCGACCTGGTGGGCGATGTCGAGGAAGGTGGTCGGCTCGTCCAGCAGCAGGATCGAGGTCTCCTGGGCGAGGACCATGGCCAGCCACACGCGCTGCCGCTGCCCGCCGGACAGTTCGTCCACGACGCGGTGCGCGAGCTCGCCGACGCCGGTACGAGCCATCGCGGCGGCGACGACCCGCTGGTCGTGCGGGGACCACTGGCGCAGCATGCTCTGGTGCGGGTAGCGGCCACGGGCGACCAGGTCCCCGACGGTGATGCCGCCCGGCACGAGCGACGTCTGCGGCAGCAGGCCGAGCTCCCGCGCCACGTGCTTGGTGGGATAGCCGGCGATGGCCTGACCGTCGAGCCAGACGCCGCCGGTACGCGGCCGGATGAGCCGGGCGAAGGCCTTCAGCAGGGTGGACTTGCCGCAGGCGTTGGGGCCGATGATGACGGTGAACGAGCCGTCGGGCACGGTCAGGTCGAGGTCGGTGGCCACGACCCGTTCCTCGTAGCCGATCGTCACGCCGCGCGCCTGCAACCGGTCGGCGGGCACGCCCGGCGCCGCGGGCGCTGTCGTCATCGATTTCATCGCCGTCACCATCCTTTGCGCCATTCGCGGCCGAGCAGCCAGATGAGGTAGATCCCGCCGACGGCCGCGGTGGTCACGCCCGCCGGCAGTCGCAACGATCCGAACAGCTGTTGCCCGGCCAGGTCCGCGCCGGCGAGCAGGACCGCGCCGGTGAGAGCGGCGGGCAGCAGCGGCGGGGTGCCGGAGCGCACGAGGCGGACCGCGATCTGCGGCGCGGCGAGGGCGACGAAGGCGATCGGGCCGGCGGCCGCGGTCGCCACGGCGGTGAGGGCCACGCCGCCGAGCAGCAGTCCGAGGCTGACCTTCCCGGACCGCAGGCCGAGCGCGGCGGCGGTGTCCGCGCCGAGCTCCAGCATCGCCAGGCTCCGGCTCATGGCCAGGACGGCCGGCAGCAGCACGGCCAGCGACGCCCACAGCGGCACGACGTGCTCCCAGCTGCGGCCGTTGACGCTGCCGAGCAGCCACAGCTGGGCGATCTGGGCCTCGCGCAGCGATGCCCGGCTGAGCAGGTACGTGTTGACGGAGGTGAGCATGGCGCTGACGCCGATACCGACCAGGATCAGCCGGAACCCGGCGACCCCGCGGCGGTAGGACAGCAGGTAGACCGCCACGGCTGACAGCACGCCGCCGAGCACGGCCGCCGCGGCGACCTCGACCGTGGTGGCGCGCAGCAACAGGATCGCCAGGACGGCGCCGGTGGCCGAGCCGGTGGTGAAGCCGATGACGTCGGGGCTGCCGAGCGGGTTGCGGGTGATGCTCTGGAAGACCGCGCCGGCCGTGCCGAGCGCGGCGCCGACGCCGACGGCGACGAGCAGGCGCGGCAGGCGGAAGCGCTGCACGACGACGTCGAGGCCGGGCGGGCCGCCACCGAAGAGCGCGTCGATGACCTCCGGCACGGTCGCCTCGTAGTCGCCGGTGGTCAGGGTGACGACGCCGATGACGGTCAGCACGGCCAGGAGTGCGAGGCCGACGAACAGCGAGCGGGGGCGCAGCCGGAGGGAGAAGCTGAAGGGTCGCAGGACGACACCGGAGATCGGCCGGGCGCCGGTCTGGGTGCTCACAGCTGGGCGATCCGGGTGCGTCGGCACAGCGCGATGAACACGGGGGCGCCGACCAGCGCCATGATGATGCCGACCTCGAGTTCGCCCGGGGCGACGACGACGCGGCCGAGCACGTCGGCGCCGAGGACGAGGATCGGTGCGAGGACCGCGGAGTACGGCAGGACCCAGGCGTTGTCGGGGCCGGTGATCATCCGGGCGACGTGCGGGACGGTCAGGCCGACGAAGCCGATGGGGCCGGCGGCGGCGGTGGCGGCGCCGCAGAGCAGGGTGACGGCGAGCGCGCCGGCGAGCCGGACGTGCCCGGCGCGGGCACCGAGGGCCCGGCCGGTGTCCTCGCCGAGGGCGAGGACGTTGAGGCCCCGGCCGAGCAGCAGGGCGAGCACGGCACCGGTGAGGATGAACGGTGCCAGTTGCCACAGCACGTCGAAGCCGCGGTTGGCGAGCGAGCCCACGACCCAGAACCGGAACCGGTCGAACGCCTGGCCGTTGAGCAGCAGCACGGCGCTGACGAACGCACCGAGCGCCGCGCTGACGGCGGCACCGGCCACGACGATGCGTTCCGGGGTGGCGGCCCGGCCGCTGGCGCCGAGGGTGTAGACGATCACCGAGGCGGCCATCGCGCCGGCGAAGGCGAACCAGACGTAGCCGGACGGTGCGGTGACGCCGAAGAAGGCGATGCCGGTGACGATGGCGGTGGACGCGCCGATCTCCACGCCCATCAGGCCGGGGTCGGCGAGCGGGTTGCGGGTCAGGGCCTGCATGAGGGCGCCCGCGAGGCCGAGGGCGGCGCCGACGAGGACCGCGAGGATGCCGCGGGGCAGGCGCAGGGCCCGCACGATGTAGGCGTCGTCGCTGCCGTCGTCGCGGCCGAGGGCCTGCCAGACCGTGCCGGCGTCGATGTGCCGGGCCCCGGCGGCCAGGCTCACCGCGAACAGGGCGGCGAGGACCAGTAGGGCGGCGACGAGCCCCAGCAGACGGTGAGGATTTGCCCGGGCGGTGGCGACCTCCGTGCCTGTCACCGCGACCTCCACCACCACTCGCACAACAACCCGGCGACTGAGGTTACCCTAACCTTGCCTTTGGTCGACAGAGTGTCAATGAAAGCGCGGGTGAGGTCGATGAACGTCGACGGCGGCACACTCCTGCGGCGTTCGATGCTGGCACATCGCGGCCGCATCATCGCCTCCGCCGCCCTGTACACCGGGCACCAGGCCGGTGAGGCGCTCGTGCCGGTGCTGATCGGCGTCGTCATCGACCGCGCGGTGCGCACCGGCGACCCCGCCGCGCTGGGGCTGTGGCTCACGGTGCTGGCCGCGACGTTCGTGATGCTGTCGCTGAGCTGGCGCTTCGGCACCCGCGTCGGCACGGTCGGCGGCGCCCGCGCGGACCGCTCGCTCCGACTGGCGGTCACCGCCACGGCACTGGACCGCCGCGATCCCACCCTGCTGCCCGGCGCGCTGGTCAGCATCGCCACCGGCGACGCCCGCCGCACCGCCATGGTCAACTTCCAGGCACCGCACGGCGTCGCCGCGGTCTTCGGCGCCGCCGTCGCCAGCACCGCCCTGCTGGTCATGTCCGTCCCGCTCGGTCTGCTCATCCTGCTGGGCACCCCGCCGCTGCTGTACGTGGTGAAGCTGCTGAGCGCCCCGCTCGAACGGCGCAGCGCCGACCAGCAGGAACAGGCCGCCCAGGCCGCCGGAGTGGCCGCCGACCTGGTCCAGGGCATCCGGGTGATCAAGGGGATCGGGGCGGAGCGCACGGCCGCCGCCCGGTACCGGTCGATCAGCCGGGCCTCGCTGCTCGCCACCCTGCACACCGCCCGCGCCGAGGCCGGCTACAACGGCTCCGTGATCGTGGTCAACGGTCTCTTCCTCGCCGTCGTCGCGCTGGTCGGCGGACGGCTCGCCGCCGCCGGGGACATCACGATCGGCCAGCTCGTCTCCGCCGTCGGGCTCGCCCAGTTCCTGCTCGGCCCGCTCGGCACATTCGGCGAGATCATCGCCGCGATCGCCGGTGGACGCGCCTCCGCCGCCCGGATCGCGAAGGTCACCGGCAGCGGCGGCCCCTCCCCCGCCGCCGGACCGCCGCCCGTACGCGGGAGACTGTGCCTGTCCGGCACGGCGGGACCGGGCCTCGACGGCGTCGACCTCGAGGTGGCCGCGGGCGAGCTGCTCGGTGTGGTCGCCGACCCCGTCGCGGCGGGCACGCTGCTGCAGATCCTCGGGCGCGAGTCCGACCCCGCACACGGCACGGTGACCGTCGACGACCTCGACGTCGGCGACCTCGCACCGCAGGCCTGGCGGTCGGTCGTGCTCGCCTCGCCGCACGACGCGGACCTGTTCGACGGCAGCGTCGAGGCCAACATCCGCGCCGGCCGGCCGGGCGACATCACCGCCGCGGTCGCCGCGGCGCAGGTGGATCAGGTCGTGACCGTCCTCCCCGGTGGCCTCGCCACCGCCGTCACCTCCCGGGGCCGGTCGCTGTCCGGCGGGCAGCGGCAACGCGTCGCGCTCGCCCGCGCGTTGCACGCCGACCCGCCGGTCCTGGTCCTGCACGACCCGACCACCGCCGTCGACGCGGTCACCGAGGCCGCGATCGCCGCCGGCCTGCGCGCCGCCCGCACCGGCAGGACCACCGTCGTGCTGACCACCAGCCCGGCGCTGCTGGCCGCGGCCGACCGGGTCGTGTTCATCGCCGGCGGCACCGTCGCCGGCGAAGGCTCACACGCGGACCTCCTCCGGACCCGACCCGCCTACCGTGACCTGGTGCTGTCATGACGCTTCCCCCGCCCGAGCCCGCCGACGCCAGGGTCCTGCTGCCGATCGCCGATCCGGGGCGCACCCTGGCCGCGCTCCGGGCCGTCGTCCTGCGCCACCCGCTGCTCACCGCCGGATCCGCGGTGACGTTGCTGCTCGCCGCGGCGCTCAGCCTGGCCACGGCGCCCCTGCTGGGCCGGGTCGTCGACCTCGCCGCCGGCGGGGCCGCCGCCGGCCGGATCACCGGCCCGGTGCTGCTGCTCGCCGGATCGGCGATCGGCCAGGGCGCACTGGCGTTCGCCGGGCTGCAGCTGATCTCCCGCCTCGGTGAGCTGGTCCTCGCCGCGATCCGCGACGAGTTCGTCGAGCACGCGCTGCACCTGCCGCTGGAGCGGATCGAACAGGGCGGCGCCGGCGACCTGACCTCCCGGATCACCGAGGACGTCGCGATGATCAGCCAGGCCGTGCGCGGCGCGTTCCCGGAGTTCGTGCAGTCGGCGCTGATCATCACGCTGACCCTGGTCGGGCTGACCGCACTGGACTGGCGCTTCGGCGCCGCCGCGCTGCTCGCGGTGCCCGTGCAGGCCGTCACCGCCCGCTGGTACGTGCGCCGGTCCGCGCCGTTGTACGCCGACCGGCGGGCCGCCGCCGGCGCCGAACAGCAGCAACTGCTGGACACGATCGGCGGCGCGCAGACCGTCCGGGCGTTCGGGCTGCGCGACGAACACCTCGGACACGTGGCGGACCGCGTCGAGCGCAGCATCAGCCTGCTGTACCGGGTCGTCCGGCTCCAGACCCAGTTCTTCGGGCGGCTCAACATCGCCGAGGTCATCGGCCTCACCGCCGTCCTCGCAACGGGGTTCCTGCTGGTCGACTCGGGCACGGCGACCATCGGCGCGGCCAGCGCCGCGGCCCTGTACTTCGCGAACCTGTTCGGGCCGATCAACACGGTGCTGTTCCTGCTCGACACCCTGCAGTCGGCGCACGCGAGCCTGGCCCGGCTCGTCGGCGTCACCGACCTGCCCGCCGAGCAGCGGCCGCAGCCCGGCACCGTCCCGGCCGACGGCGCGGTGAAGGCTTCCGGCCTGCGGTACGCGTACCTGCCCGGGCACCCGGTGCTGCACGACATCGACCTGGACATCCCGGCCGGCAGCACCGTCGCGCTCGTCGGCGCCAGCGGCGGCGGCAAGACCACCCTCGCCAAGCTGCTCGCCGGGGTCCACGAACCGGCCGGCGGTGGTATCCACGTCGGCGGGGTGTCGCTGGCGGAGCTCGATGCGGAAACGCTGCGCCACGCGGTCGTCCTGGTGTCCCAGGAGGTCCACGTCTTCGCCGGCCCGCTCGCCGAGGACCTGCGGCTCGCCGCCCCCGGCGCCACCGACGAGGACCTCGACCGCGCCCTGCACACCGTGGGGGCGCGGGACTGGGTGGCGGCACTGCCGGACGGCGCGCGGACGGTCGTCGGCGCCGGCGGGCACGAACTGACCGTGGTGCAGGCGCAGCAGCTGGCCCTGGCCCGGGTGCTGCTCGCCGACCCGCTCGTCGCGATCCTCGACGAGGCCACCGCCGACGCCGGCAGCAGCGGCGCCCGCATCCTGGAGGCGGCGACCGCCCGGGTCCTGGAGGGCCGCACCGGCATCGTCGTCGCCCACCGGCTCACCCAGGCCGCGGCCGCGGATCTCGTGTTCGTCATCGACGACGGCCGGATCGTGGAGAGCGGCCCGCACGCGGACCTGGTCGCGGCCGGCGGCGGCTACGCCCGGCTGTGGGCCGCGTGGTCCGCCGGACGGGCGGACCACGCGTAGGAGCAACTCAGCCGCGCGGCACGTCGGACGGGCGGACCACGTGTAGGAGCAACTCAGCCGCGCGGCACGTCGGACGGGCGGACCACGTGTAGGGGGCCGCTCAGCCGCGCGGCACGTCGGACGGCTCGGCCATCGCGACCGCGATCTTCCGCGGGCCGGTGAACGGCTCCCGGCCGTGCGCGACCGACATGTTGTCGACCAGGACCAGGTCGTCGCGCTGGTAGTCGAAGCGGGTCGACGCGGCCCGGTAGCACTGGCGCAGGTGGGCGACCACGTCGTCGGGGATCGTGCCGCCGTCGCCGTAGAAGGAGTTGTTCGGCAGTCCCCCGGGGCCGTACACGTCCAGCAGCGCTTCGCGGACCTCGGCCGGCAGGCTGCTGTCGTGGAAGATCACGATGTGGTTGAACCACACCGGTGACCCGTCCGCGGGATGCTTGTGGACCGCGTCGCGGACGGCGGTGGTCCGCAGCCCGTCCCCGGCCGCCGACCATTCGGCGGTGATGTCGCCGGCGGCGCACTGCCGCTCGACGTCGGCACGGCTGTCCGTGTCGAACGCCGTGCGCCACCGCAGGCCGATGTCCTCGCCGTAGTTGCGCACGACCATCCACCGGCGCCGCTGGAACTCCTCGCGGACCGACGGGTCGATCAGGTCGTACACGTGCCGCACCGACGCGAGCGGGGTCGCGCCGAGCGTCGTGGGCGGCTCGACGCAGTGGAAGAACAGGGTCAGCGGCCACACCTTCTGGTACGACATCTCCGTGTGCAGCGGGATCTCCTCCTGCGGCGGGTACTCCGTGGAGGTGTAGACGTTGCCCTGGATCACGCTGCGCGGCGAGGACTGCTCGGTGTAGGACAGCGGCTCGCCGGCCACCGCCCGTACACCCGCCGCGAGCCCGCCGGCGCCGCCGACGTCGAAGCCGCGCAGGAGCACCGCGCCGCGGGTGGCCAGATGGTCCCGGATCTGCGCCCGGTCCCGGGTGAGCACGTCCGTGACCGGACCCGTGCCCTCGATGGTGACCAGGAAGTCCTTGCCGGTCATGGGATTCCCTTCTGAATGGAGCTCCGCCGGGCGGCCGTCGCGGCCGCCCGGCGGCGTACGGAACAGCTACTTGCCGGCGGCGGCGACGAGCTTGGGGACGATGGCGTCGATGGCGAACGGGATGCTCAGCGTCGACGGGAACGCCAGCGACAGCGCGGTGCCGACCTCCAGCGGCACGTAGGCGCCCCGCTTCACGGCCGCGAGGTTCTGGAACAGCCGGTCGCCCTCGACCTTGGCGCGCTCCTCCGCGGTACGGAACGAGAACAGCACCACGTCGGCGTCGATGAGCTGCGTGTTCTCCTGCGCGACGACCGCCCGGCCGGCGGGTCCGGCCTGCGGCAGGGTGGTGACGGACTTCGACAGCGTCAGCCCCAGCTGGGAGATGAACTGCGCCGACGCGTCGGTCGGCAGGATGACCGTGGCGAGGGCGCCCTCCCCGTTGAGGAGGTTGAACGTGAACGTCTTGCCGGCCAGCTTCGCCGCGTTGTCCTGCTTGACCTTGGCGATCTGCGCCTCGACGTCGGCGACGAGCCGGGCGGCCTCGGCGGAGCGGCCCAGCGCCAGGCCGATCCGCTTGGCCCGGGTCTGCCACGAGTCCTCGGCCACGTCGACCTCGTAGGACAGCGTCGGCGCGATCGCCTTGAGGTTGGCGTAGTCGTCGGCGAGGCTGTAGCTGTCGGTGGCCAGGATGAGGTCCGGGCGCAACGCGGCGATCTGCTCGAACGGCAGGTTGTCCTCATAGGACAGTTGCTTCGGCGCGGCGGCGCCCTTGAGCTTCGCCTCGACCCACGGCGGCAGGCCCGAGTCGAAGTTCGACGCCGGGGTGACGCCGACCGGCACGACCCCGAGGGACACGGCCTCGTCGATGTCGCGCATGAACCCGACCGTGACGACCTTCTGCGGCTTCGCCGGGATGACGGCGTCACCCTCGGCGCCCTTGATGGTCACCGGGAACGTGTCGGCGGACCCGCCGGACGGCGCACCGCCGGCCGGGGCCGCGGGCGCCCCGTCCTTGTCCGTGCCGCAGCCGACCAGCCCGGCGACCAGCGCACCGGAGGCCAGCCCGAACAGGGAGCGCCGGGTGAGCGGGGTGAGGATCTCCGTCATCTACGTGTGCCTTTCTGCATCAATTGCCGGGATCGGCCGCGAACGCCGCGGCCGAGATGGGTCCGATCACCTGGACGGCGGCCGGGGACAGCAGGTCCTCGTGGCCGAAGGGGACCGGGTGGACGGTGAGCCGGCCGGTGACGTACGGCGCCCAGGCCCGCGGGTCCGGGCCGGCGGTGCCGTCGTCGGGCCGGGCCTGGACGAACACGACGTCGCCGGCGAACACGCCGGGGGTGCCGCCGGTGTCCACCCGGGACGCCGCGAGCATGCTCTCGGCCAGGGCGCCGATCCGGCCGGCGGTGAGGCCGGCGAGGACCCCGCCGTGCCGCTCGGCGATGCGGTGCGCGTCGGCGGCGGTGACGGCGTCCGGGTCGAGGCCTCCGGTGTCGTACCCGGCGCGGCGCAGCCACCCGTGCAGGAACCTCGGCAGGGCAACGGATTGCGGCCCGGCGGGCTCGTCGTCGCCAAGTCCCGGGTACCCGTCGAGCAGCACGAGCGCCGGCACGGTCCGGCCCTGGCGCTGCAGGCGGCAGGCGACCGCGTGCGCGAGGACCGCGCCGAGGGACCAGCCCAGCAGCAGCACCGGGCCGGTGGGCGCGGCCGCCGCGACCGCCGCGGCGTACCGTTCCGTGAGGCCCTCGAAGGTCACGCCGGCACCGGTCCCGGTGGCCTGCAGGCCGTACACGGGACGCTGCGGCTGCTGGTGGCTGACCAGCGCGGCGTAGGACCAGCTCAGGCCCAGCGCCGGCGGCAGGCAGAACAGCGGCGCGGCGGTGCCGGTGTCCCGCAGCCGCAGCAGCTCGTCGAAGGCGCCGTCGGGTGCGGTCTCCCCCGACAGCGTGGCGGCGATGCCGGCGGGGGTCGGGGTGCGGAACACCGCCCGGACGGGCAGGGCCGCGCCGAGCTCGGCCCTGATCCGGGCGACGAGACGGGCGGCGAGCAGCGAGTGGCCGCCGAGGGCGAAGAACGAGTCGTCGACGCCCGCGTCGGGCACGCCGAGCAGGTCCGCGAAGATCGCGCAGACCGCCTTCTCCTCGGCGGTCGCCGGCTGCCTGGTCGACGTGACCGCGAAGTCGGGCGCCGGCAGCCCCCTGCGGTCGAGTTTGCCGTTCGGCAGGGTCGGCAGCGCGGCCAGGACCACGACCGCGGCGGGCACGAGGTGGTCGGGCAGCCGCGCCGCGAGCCGCTCACGCAGGCCGGTGCCGGTGAGGCCGGAGCCGGTGACGTAGCCGACGAGGCGGGTCACGGCGCCGTCCCGGCGGGCGACGACGACGGCCTGGGTGACGCCGGGCAGCGCGCCGAGGACCGCCTCGACCTCGCCGGGTTCGACCCGGTGGCCGCGGATCTTCACCTGGTCGTCGGCGCGGCCGAGGAACTCGATCGTCCCGGCCTCGGTACGGCGGGCGAGGTCGCCGGTGCGGTACAGCCGGTCGCCGCCACCGAACGGGTTGGCCACGAAGCGGGTCGCGGTCTCCGCGCCGCGGCCGAGGTAGCCGCGGGCGACGCCGGCGCCGGCGACGTACAGCTCGCCGGGGACGCCGGGGGCGACGGGCCGTAGCGCGGCGTCGAGGACGTACGCGGCGAGGTTGGCGACCGGGCGGCCGATGTGCACGCCGGCGCCCGCCTCGATCGGGGTCCACAGCGCGTCGACGGTGCATTCGGTGGGGCCGTAGAAGTTGAGGGCGTGCACCCCGTCCGCCGAGGCGAGACGGTCCCACAGCGGGCCGCCGACCGCTTCGGCGCCGGTGGCGACCACGGACGGCGGCTGCGGCAGGGTGAGCAGACCGCCGGCCACGAGCAGTTCGAGCAGCGACGGCGGGACGTCGATGAAGTCGATGCGGTGCGCGTCGATGTAGGCGACCATCGCCGCGGGGTCGCCCATGAGCTCGTCGGGCAGGACGTGCATGGTGTGCCCGACGAGCATCCAGACGAGCGGGTCGACGGATCCGTCGAACGCGAACGACAGCGAGTTGAGCACGCGCAGCCGCCGGCCGCCGAGCCGTGCCGACGCCGGTTCCATGACGGCCCGGCGGTGTGCCAGGGCGAGGTTGACCAGGCCGGTGTGGGTGGCGACGACACCCTTCGGGCGACCGGACGAGCCGGAGGTGAACACGATGTAGGCGGCCGCGTCCGGTGCGGCCGGTCCGCGCGGTGTGCCGGTGCCGGTCCAGGAGGCCGGGTCGTCCGCTGCGACGGTGCCGTCCGGTGTGCCGGTCTCGGTGATGACGACCGCGGGCCGGGCCTGGTCGAGGACCGCGGCGATCCGCTCCGCCGGGTAGGCGGGGTCGACCGGGACGACCACACCGCCGGCCTTCCACACGGCGGCCATCGCGAGCGGTACCGACGCCGACCGGGGCAGCAGGAGCGCCACGGGCACCTCGGGGCCGACGCCGAGGCTTGCCAGGTGCGCGGCGAGCCGGTCGGCGCGGGCGGCCAGCTCCCCGAAGGTCAGCGGCCCGTGGTCGTCGACGACGGCGACCGCGTCCGCAGCCACGGCGACCTGCTCGGCGAGGAGGTCCACCGCGGTCCGGCCCGGGAACGGCGTCAGTGCCGCCGCGGCGGCGACGGCGACCTCGGCCGGGTCGAGCAGGTCGAGACGCCCGACGGGCAGGTCGTCGGGGGCGGCCACGAACGCGGCGAGGACGCGGCGCAGCCGCCGCCGGACCGTCTCGGCCGCCGCCGGTGTCACCCGGTCCGGGCGGACCTCGAGGAACAGCCCGACCCGCGGGCCGGGCTCGACGACGAGGGCGAGCGGGTAGTGGGTGGTGTCGGTGGTGTCGACGCCGCTGACCCGCAGGTCCATCGCGGCGCGGACCCGGTCGATGGCGTCGTCGTCGACCGGGTAGGACTCGACGACGACGATCGTGTCGAACAGGTCGCCGAGCCCGGCCGCGGCCTGGATCTCGCCGAGGTTCAGGTGGTGGTGCTCCACGGTGCCGGCCTGGGCGGTGTGCAGTGCCCGCAGCAGCCCGCCGACGGTGTCGCCGGGGCGCAGCCGCACGCGGACCGGCACGGTGTTGATGAACAGGCCGACCATGCCGGCCACGCCCGGCAGGTCCGCGGGGCGGCCGGAGACGGTCAGCCCGAACACGACGTCGCCGGCGCCGGTCAGCGCGCCGAGAACGACGCCCCACGCGGCCTGCACGACGGTGCCGGTGGTGACGCCGTGCCGGCGGGCGAGGCCGGCGATCCCGGCGGCGACGGTGTCGTCGAGGTCGACCCGGCCGACGGTGACCGGTCCGGCCGTGAGGGTGTCGCCGCGCGGGGCGGGTGCGATCAGCGTCGGCGCGGCCAGCCCGTCGAGGGCGTGCGCCCAGGCGGCTCTGGACGTGGCCGGGTCGCGGCGGCGCAGCCACGCCAGGAAGTCCCGGAACGGTGTGACGCGCGGCAGCGGGGTATCGGCGTACAGGGCGAACAGGTCCCGCAGCAGCAGCGGCGCGGACCAGCCGTCGAGCAGGATGTGGTGGCTGGTCATGACGAGCCGGTGTGTGTCCGGGCCGGTGCGGGCGAGCAGGAACCGCAGCAGCGGCGGCTCGTCCATCACGAACGGGGTGCCGCGGTCGGCCTCCAGCGCCTGCTCGAGGTCGCCGTCGATCTCCTGCCACGGCACGGTCACCGTGCGCAGCACGACCTGGACCGCGCCGGCGGCGTCGGCGACGAACGCGGCCCGCAGGTTGGCGTGCCGGGCGACGAGCGCGTCCGCCGCCGCGCGCAGCCGGGCCACGTCGAGCGGACCGGTGAGGTCCATCGACGTCTGCACCAGGTAGGCGTCGGCGCCGAGCAGCGCGTGGAACAGCAGCCCTTCCTGCAGCGGCGCGAGCGGGAGGACCTCCTCCACGTTGGACCGGCTCATGCGGTGCGCCACCTCGCCTCGAAGCCGTCGAGACGGTCCTGGTCGATGCTGACGAGGGCCATGTCCGACGGGGTGTGTCCACCGGCGTCACCGGCGGCGACGTGCCGGGCGAGCGCCTCGAGGGCGTCCCGCCAGGCGCCGGCGAGGGCGGTGACCTCGGAGGCGGTGAACAGGCCGGCGGGATACGACCAGGTGGCCCGCAGGACCGGACCGTCGGCGGTGACCTCGGCGAGCGCGGTGATCTCCAGGTCCGCCGCGGCCGGCGCCTGCGGGTCGGTGACCCCGGCGAGACCCGCGAACGTGGCGTCCTGCGTCCATGTGCCGCGGTCGGTGGTCCCGTCGTACCGGCCGAGGTAGTTGAACAGGATCTGCGGGCCGCGCGGCCGGGCGAGCACCGGCGCGGTCCGGTCGTTGAGCCGGCTGAGCAGGCCGTAGCCGATCCCGCGGTCCGGTGCCGCCCGCAGCCGCTCCTTGACGGTCTTCACCGCGTCCCCGGCGGCCGGGCCACCGGCGAGCGCGTCGCCGACGTCGACACCGGTCAGGTCGAGGCGCACCGGGTAGGTGGTGGTGCACCAGCCGACGGTCCGGTGCAGGTCCGCGCCGGGCACGACCTGCTCCTCCCGGCCGTGGCTCTCCAGGTCGACGAGCACGTCCGCGCAGTCGTGGCCGCGGGCGCGCCGCCAGGCGGTCACGGCGAGGCCGAGCGCCGCGAGCAGCACGTCGTCGGGGCCGGCGTGGAACGCCTCCGGCACGTCGGTGAGCACGGCCTGCGACACGTCGGGGGTCAGCCGGACCATGACGTCCCGCACGGTGGCCTGGACGTCGACGGCCGGGTCGATGGCGCGGCTGCCGAGGTCCGGTTCCCGCCCCGCGAGGGCGTCGGCCCAGGTCGCCAGCTCCGCCGTGCGGGCCGGGTCCGCAGCCGCGGCGTGCAGGCCCTGGGTCCAGCCGCGGAACGAGGTCCCGGCCGGGGCGAGCGGCTGCGACCGGTAGGCGGCGGCGAGGTCGGGCAGCAGGATCCGCCAGGACACGCCGTCGACGGCGAGGTGGTGGGCGACGATCAGGACCCGTCCGCCACGGTGACCGCCGTCGACCCAGACGACCTGGAGCATGACCCCGGCGAAGGGGTCGAGCCGGTCAGCGGCCGCGTCGACCTCGGCGCGCATCGCGGCCATCGCCGCCTCGCCCGCCCAGTCACCGTCGACGGTGACCTTCCGCACGGCGCCGCCCGGTGCCGCCTGCGCGGGTGGCACGGTCATCGTGAGGTCCGCGCCCAGCACGGCCCGCAGCATGGGGTGGTGCGCGACGACCGCGTCGACGGCCGCGGTCAGCGCCGGCAGGTTGACGTCGGCCGGGGCCTCGACCACGGCGGTCTGCGCGAAGCGGCGCCGCGGCCCGTCCCGCTCCAGGACGGCGAGCATCACCGGGGTCAACGGCACCGGGCCGGTCCCGCTGTCCTCGACGGCCGGCCGGGCCGCTTCCCGCTTCCGTGCGGCGACGCGGGCCAGGTCCGCGACGGTCCGCTGCTCGAACACGTCGCGGGGGGAGATGGGCAGGCCGGCGGCGCGGGCCTTCGCGACGAGCTGGATCGACACGATGCTGTCGCCGCCGAGGGCGAAGAACGAGTCGTCGACGCCGACGGTCGGTACGCCGAGGACGTCGGCGAACAGGTCGCACATGCGCTGCTCGTCGGCGGTGCCGGCGGCCCGCTGGGTGCCGCGCAGCACCGGCTCGGGCAGCGCCCGCCGGTCGACCTTCCCCGCCGCGGTCAGCGGGATCGCGTCCAGCACCTGCAGCGTCGCGGGGATCATGTGCTCCGGCAGCCGCTCACCGAGCCACCTCGTCACCTCGACGGGGTCGGCGCGGTGCCCCGGCAGGCTCACGACGTACCCGGCGAGGCCGGTGGCGCCGCTCGGCCCCTTGCGGGCCACGACGACGGCCTGCCGGACCGCCGGGTGCTCGCCGAGGGCGGCCTCGATCTCCTGCAGCTCCACCCGCATGCCGCGGACCTTGACCTGGTGGTCGGCGCGGCCGAGGAACTCCAGGGTGCCGTCGGCGGTCCATCGGGCGAGGTCGCCGGTCCGGTACAGCCTGGCGCCCGGCGTCCACGGGTCGGCGACGAACCGGGCGGCGGTCTGCCGCGGGTCGCCGACGTAGCCGCGGCCGAGCGGCAGCCCGCCGGTGTACAGCTCACCGCCGACGCCGGCGGGCACCGGGTTGAGGGCCTCGTCGAGGATGTGGATGCGGGTGTTCGGGTTGGGCCGGCCGATGCTGATCCCGTGCCGGTCCTCGCCGTCGCGGTAGAACTGGTGGCTGACACCGATGGTCGCCTCGGCGGGGCCGTAGCCGTGGTACATGACGGCGTCGAGCCGGTCCCGGAAGCGGGCGAACAGTTCCGGGGTGAGCGCCTCCCCGCCGCACCAGACGTGCTTCAGGGTGCCGGTGACGCCGTCGATCCCGGGCAGTTGCAGCAGCATGTCGAGCATCGACGCGACGAGGTACGTGAAGCTGACCCGGTGCCGGGCCATGAGGCCGAGGAGGTATTCGACGTCGCGTTCGCCGCCGGGCCTGGCGATGACGAGGGTCGCCCCGGTGACGAGGGGCAGGAAGATCTCGTTGATGGAGATGTCGAAGCTGAACGGCGCCTTGAACAGGGCGGCGTCGCCGGGTCCGAAGCCGAGCATCTCCCGCTGCCACAGCAGCCGGGCCGCGATCGCCCGGTGGCAGATCATGGCGCCCTTCGGGGTGCCGGTGGACCCGGAGGTGTAGATGACGTAGGCGAGCCCGGCGCCGTGCAGGGGCGCCTGCGGCACCTTGGCCGAGGAGGGCAGGGATCCGGCGAGGAGCACCGGCACGTCCAGCGGCGGCAGGCCTTCGCCGTCGAGGCTGATGACGGCCCGCAGCCGGGCGGTCGTGTCGATGTCGGTGATGCGCCGGGCCGGCCAGGACGGCTCCAGTGGCACGAACGCGGCACCGGTGCGCTGGATGCCGAGGACCGCCGCGACGAGTTCCACGCCGCGGTCGAGGTGGACGCCGACGACGTCCTCGCCGCCGATGCCGTGCGCGAGCAGCGCCGCGGCGACCGCGTCGGCGCGGCGGTCGAGTTCGGCGTAGGTGAGGTGCCGCTCGCCGTCGACGACGGCGAGCGCGTCCGGCGTCGCGGCCGCCTGCGCGGCGAACAGGCCGGGCACCGTGACCGGCGGCACCGGCGCCGCGGTGTCGTTCCAGCCGTGGATGAGCCGCTCCCGCTCGGCCGGTTCCAGGATGTCCAGCGCGGACAGCCGGGTGCCGGGCCGCGCGGCGAACGTGCCGAGGACCCGGACCAGCCGGTCGGCGATGGTCCGCACGGTGCCTTCGTCGAACAGGTCGGCGTCGTACTCCACGAACCCGTCGAACGACCCGTCGGCGGCCGGCCCGACGTTGACGGCGAGGTCGAACTTCGCGCCGGCGGTCCCGTCGGCGGCGACCGGTGTGGCGGTGAGCCCTTCCAGCCCGTCCGACGCCCGCGTCCCGGCGTTGCGGAAGTCGACCATCGCCTGGAACAGCGGGTGGCGGCCGGCGACCCGTTCCGGGTTGACGGCGTCGACGACCCGGTCGAACGGCACGTCGGCGTGCGCGTACGCGGCGAGGGCCGTCTCCCGGCAGCGGGCCAGCAGCTGCCGCAGGGTCGGGTCGCCGCTCAGGTCGGTGCGCAGCACGACGGTGTTGACGAAGAACCCGACCATGTCCTGCACCGCGTCGGTGTCCCGGCCGGCGGCGAGCGCGCCGAGCGGGAGGTCGGTGCCGGCGCCGAGCTTGCCCAGCAGCGCCGCGACCGCGCTGTACACGGTCATGAAGTCCGTGGCCCGTTCGCCCCGTGCGGTGGCGCGCAACGCCGCGACGACGTCGGCCGCGACGGTGAACCGCACCACGCCGCCCCTCCGGCCGGAGGCGGCGGACCGCTGCCGGTCGGCCGGCAACGGCGCCGCATCGGGCGCACCGGCGAGGGTCGTGGTCCAGAACCGCAGCTGGCCGGCGGCGAGACTACCGGGGTCGCCCGGGTCGCCGAGGACGTCGTCCTGCCAGAGGGTGTAGTCGGCGTACTGGGCCGGCAGCGGCGCCCACGCGGGTGCGGCACCGGCGCGGCGGGCCGCGTACGCCTCCGCCAGGTCGGCGAGCAGCGGCTCCATCGACCACTCGTCGGTGGCGATGTGGTGCGCGACGAGCACGAACACGTGCTCGCGCGGGGCCAGCCGCAGCAGGACGGCCCGGAACGGGATCTCGGTCCGCAGGTCGAACGGCTCACCGGCGATCGCCGTCGCGAGCGCCGCGACGTCGGGTCCGGCCGCGTCGCGCACGTCGAGCTCGACCCGGGGCGGGTCGACGACCAGCTGGTGGGGCGTGCCGTCGTCGTCCGGGAAGAGGGTGCGCAGGCTCTCGTGCCGGGCGACGACGTCGGTGAGGGCGGCCCGCAGCGCGACCGCGTCCAGGTCCCCGGCGAGCCGGACCACGAACGGGACGTTGTACGTGCCGGACGGTCCGTCGAGCCGGTGCAGGAACCACAGCCGTCGCTGCGCCGCGGACAGCGGCACCCGGGCGGGACGGTCCCGGCGGGTCAGCGGCGGGCGGGCGGCACCGGCCGCGCCGCTGCTCAGGTGAGCGGCGAGCCCGGCGACGGTCGGATGGTCGAACACGGCCCGCAGCGAGATCCCGTCGCCGAACCGGGACCGGATCCGTGACACGAGCCGGGCGGCGAGCAGCGAGTGCCCGCCGAGGTCGAAGAACGAGTCGTCGGCGCCGACGGTGCGGACGTCGAGGACGGCGGCGAACAGCTCGGCGAGCTGCCGCTGCGTCCCGGCGGCGGCCGGCACCCCGCCGCGCCGCGGTCCCCGTTCCCGGGCCGTGCCCTGGTCCTCAACCCTGCCGGCGATCTCGATGGTGCCGTTCGACGTCCAGCGGGCGAGGTCACCGGTGCGGCGCCGCCCTGTGCCGTCGTCCTCGCCCACGTACAGCTCGCCGGTGGCGCCGACCGGGACGGGTCGCAGGCCGTCGTCCAGGACGTACGCGCGCTGTCCGGCCGCCCACCCGGGCAGGCCGGCGGTCAGCTGTGCGCGTTCCGCGCCGGTGAGGACGTCCACCTGGGACAGCCGCTGGCCGGGATCCGCCTCCATCGCGTGCAGCACGGCCGCGACCCGGTCGAGGATCGCCCGGACACCGCCACGCTCGAACCGGGAGGCGTCGTACTCGACGGACCCGAGCAGCGCACCGGTTTCCTTGTCGACGGTGAAGCCGAACGCGAGGTCGAACTTCGCCGCCACCGGCTCGCCCGCGTCGAGCGGCACGGCCCGCACGTCGTCGAGGGCGGCGGCGGTGTCCGCCGGGTTCCAGAAGTCGACCAGGGTCTGGAACAGCGGATGCCGGCCCGTCGACCGGCCGGGGTTGACGGCGGCGACGACCTCGTCGAACGGCACGTCCGCGTTGGCGTAGGCGTCCAGGGCGGCGAGCCGGACCCGGTCCAGCACATCCCGCAGGGTCGGGTCGCCGGACAGGTCCGCGCGCACCACGACGGTGTTGACGAAGAACCCGACCAGGTCGTCGAGGGCCTGTTCGGACCGTCCGGCGACGAGGGCGCCGAGCGGCACGTCGACGCCGGCGCCGAGCTTGTGCAGGGTCACGGCGACGGCCGCGTGGACGAGCATCAGGTCGCTGGCGCCGGTCCCGGCCGCGAGGGCCCGTACGGCCGCGGTCGTGCCGGCCGGGATCTCGGCCCGGACCCGGCCGGCTCCCTTGCCGGCCGGCGCGCCCGCCGGGCGGTCGTCGGGCAGGGCGACGGCGTCCGGCAGACCGTCCAGCTCGCGCCGCCAGTGGTCGAGCTGGCGGGCCCGGGCACCGCCGAGCATCGCCTCGTGCCACAGGGCGTAGTCGGCGTACTGCACCGGCAGCGGAGCCCATCCGGGCGCGTCGCCGCGGCGCCGGGCGGTGTAGGCGGCGGCGAGGTCGCGCAGCAGCGGCGCCGTCGACCAGTCGTCGCCGGCGATGTGGTGCACCACGAGCAGCAGCACGTGCTCGGCGGGGCCGAGCCGCAGCACGGTGACCCGCACCGGGATCTCGGCCTCCAGGTCGATCGGCGCCGCGGCCAGCTCTGCGAGGTCTGCCGGCACCGCGTCCGGGCGGGTGTCGCGGACCGTGAACGGCACCTCCGGGTGTTCGAGGATCCGCTGGTACGGGCTGTCGTCCTTGGACGGGAAGACGGTGCGCAGGCTCTCGTGCCGGGCGACGACATCGCCGACGGCGGCCCGCAGCGCGCCGACGTCCAGCGGGCCGTCCAGCCGGGCGGCGAACGGCAGGTTGTAGGCGGGCGACGGTCCGTCGATCCGGTGCAGGAACCAGAGCCGGCGCTGCGCGGCGGACAGCTCCAGCCGCTCCGGCCGGGGCAGCGCGCCCAGCACCGGGCGGCCCGGGGCGGTGCCGAGGCCGTCGAGGTGCGCGGCGAGGCCGGCGACGGTCGGGTGGTCGAACACCGCCCGGATCGACAGGTCACCGCCGAACGCGGCCCGTACCCGCGCGATCAGGCGGGTCGCGAGCAGCGAGTGGCCGCCGAGCGCGAAGAACGAGTCGTCGACGCCGACGGGTACGCCGCCGAGGACGGCGGAGAACAGCTCAGCCAGCAGCCGCTCGGTGGCGGTGGACGGCTCGCGGGACGGACCGGCCGCGAAGTCCGGCGCCGGCAGGCCGCGCCGGTCGAGCTTGCCGTTGGGGGTGGCCGGCATCGCCTCCAGCCGCATGATCGCGGCCGGCACCAGGTGCGCCGGCAGCAGCCGGCCGAGCTCGCCGCGCAGCGCGCGGGGGTCGGCGCCGGCGGCGGAGGTGACGTAGCCGACGAGCCGCAGGACTCCCCCGTCCTCGCGGGCCACGACGACCGCCTGGTCGACGCCGGGAAGTCCGGCGAGGACCGTCTCCACCTCGGCGGGTTCGACCCGGAACCCGCGGATCTTCACCTGGTCGTCGGCGCGGCCCAGGAACTCCAGCGTGCCGACCGGCGTCCAGCGGACGAGGTCGCCGGTGCGGTACAGCCGCCCGCCGCCGCCGGACGGGTCCGCGACGAACCGTGCGGCGGTCTCCGCGGGACGCCCGGCGTAGCCGCGGGCCAGTCCAGCGCCGGCGAGGTACAGCTCACCGGGGACACCCGCCGCGACGGGGGCGAGACCGGTGTCCAGCACGTGGGCCCGGATGCCGGCGACCGGGCGGCCGATGTGCGGGGGCACGCCGTCCGTGATCGGTGTCCAGGCCGCGTCGACGGCGCATTCGCTGGGGCCGTAGCAGTTGAGCGCGGTCACGCCCGCGGCGCCGGCCAAGGCGTCCCAGACCTTCGCGGTGACGGCCTCCGCGCCGGTGGCGACGACGGACGGGACGTGCGCGCCGGTCAGCAGGCCGTCGGCGAGCATGAGTTCCAGCAGCGACGGCGGTACGTCGGTCATGTCGATGCGGTGCGCCCGGATGTGCTCGACGATCCGCGCGGAGTCGCCCATCAGCTCGTCCGGCAGCACGTGCATCGTGTGCCCGGCGAGCATCCACACCAGCGGGTCCAGGGATCCGTCGAAGGCGAACGACAGGACGTTGAGCACCCGCAGCCGGCGCCCGGCCCGCGCCGCTGCGGGGTCGATGACCGCGGCGCGGTGGGCCAGGGCGAGGTTCGCCAGCCCGCCGTGGGTGCCGATGACGCCCTTCGGCCGGCCGGTGGAGCCGGACGTGAAGATCAGGTATGCGGCCGACTGCGGACCGGCGGGGCCGCGTACGACGCCGGTGCCGGTCCACGCGCCTGGTCGGTCCGCGGCGACGACGGCACCGCCGAACCCGGTGAGCCGGTCGCGGGTGGCCGACGAGGCGACCACGACGGCGGGGGCGGCGTCGGCGAGGATCATCGCCACCCGGTCGGCGGGGTGGCCCGGGTCGACCGGGACGGCGACGGCGCCGGCCTTCCACGCGGCGAGCATCGCCACGACGACGTCGACGGAGCGGCGCAGCACGATGCCGACCCGTGCCTCGGGTCCGGCGCCGTGGGAGACGAGATGCCCGGCGAGGCGGTCCGCTCGGGCGTCGAGCTCTCCGAAGGTCAGCGACGCCGGCCCGCACACGACGGCGACCGCGTCGGGGTCCGCGGCGACCTGCTCGGCGACCAGGTCGACGGCGGTCCTGGCGGGCGGGGCACCGGCCGTGCCGCCCCACCGGTCCAGCTCGGCGCGTTCGGCCGCGGTGAGCAGGTCCAGGCCGGCGATCGGCGCGTCCGGCCGCTCGGCGAACGCGGTGAGCAGGTCCAGGGTCCGGCGCAGTGTCGCGGTGACCGTGTCGCGGTCGAAGACGTCGGCGCGGTACTCCAGTTTGACGCGCACCACGTCGGCGTCGGGCATCAGCATGAACGTCATCGGGTAGTGCGTGTAGCCGCGGGACCAGCCGACCTCCGCCCGCAGTCCGCCGGCCGCACCGGCGTCGAGCAGGTCGGCGGTGTCCAGGGGGAACGTCTCGAACACCATGAGGGTGTCGAACAGCGGGCCGTCGAGGACGCCGGTGACCCGCTGGACGGCGTTGAGGCCGAGGTGCTGGTGCTCCAGGACGGTGGTCTGGGCGTGATGCAGGCGGGCGAGGAGTCGCCGTGGCGTGTCCGACGGTGTCCAGCGCACCCGGACCGGCACGGTGTTGATGAACAGGCCGACCATCTCCTCGACCCCGGACAGTTCCGGTGGGCGGCCGGACACGGTGGTGCCGAACACGACGTCGCAGCGGCCGGTGAGCCGGCCCAGGGTGATGCCCCACGCGGCGGTGATGAGGGTGTTGAGGGTGACGCCGCAGCCGCGTGCGGTGCGCTCCAGGCGGCGGGCGAGGCCGGCGGGCACGACGTCGACGACCTCGTCGGGGACGACGACACCGTCCAGCGTGCGGTGGCCCGCGAGCAGGGTCGGCTCGTCGACGCCGTCGAGGACCTCGGCCCACGCGGCGATCGAGGCGTCCGGGTCGCGGGCGGCGAGCCAGGACAGGAAGTCGGCGTAGGGGCGCGGGCGGGCGGGCAGCGGCGCGCCCTGGTACAGCGCGAACAGGTCCCGCACGACCAGCGGGGTCGACCAGCCGTCCAGGACGAGGTGGTGGTTGGTGACGACGAGCCGGTGCTCGTCCTCGCCGAGGGTCACCAGGGTGAGGCGCAGCAGCGGCGGCGCGGTGAGGTCGAATCGGGCCGCGCGGTCCGCTTCGAGGAACGTCTCCAGGTCCGCGCCGGCCATGCGCAGGACCGTCAGCGCGGGTTCGGCGCGGCCGAGGACGATCTGCACCGGGTCGGTGCTGTCGTCGCCGAACGCGGTGCGCAGCATCGGGTGCCGGGCGATGAGGGCCGCGGCGGCCGCGCGGAGGCGGGGCACGTCGACCGGTCCGGTGAGCGTGACGACGAGCTGCACCGAGTAGAGGTCGACGGCCTCGGCGTCGAACAGGGCATGGAACAGCAGGCCCTCTTGCAGCGGCGACAGCGGCAGCACATCGGCGAGCGCCGGGTGCCGTGCCTCCCACCGGTCGACGTCGGCCTGGGTGGCGCGGACCAGCGGCAGGTCCGACGGGGTGCGGCCGCCGGCACCGGCCCGCCGCGTGTGGGCGGCCAGCCCGGCGAGCGCGTCACCCCACAGGGCGGCGAGGCGCTCGACGTCGGCGTCGGTGAACACGCCACGGGGGTACCGCAGCAGCATGTCGAGCCGCGGACCGCCGGCAGCGTCCCGGGCCACGACGTTGGCGACGAGCGCGGCACCGGCGGGCAGGTCCGGGTCGGCGGCCGGCAGGACCCCGCCGAACGCGTGCCCGGCGAAGCCGATCGGGTCGGCGGCGTCGTCCGCGGCGCCGGCGCGGCCGACGTAGTTGAAGAGGATCTGCGGCTCGGGGTGGCCGCCGAGCTCGGCGGCGGTGTCCGGGTGCAGGAATCGCAGGAGGCCGTAGCCGGCGCCCCTGTCCGGCAGCGAGCGAAGGTGCTCTTTGACCCGTTTGAGCAGCGTGCCCGCGGCGGTGCCACCGGCGAACGCGTCGTCGAGGTCGAGGCCGGTGACGTCGAGCCGGACCGGGTACTGGGTGGTGAACCAGCCGACGGTGCGGGCCAGGTCGGCGCCGGCGACGAGCTGCGCCTCGCGGCCGTGCGCCTCCACACCCACCACAGTGGACAGTGTGTCGGCGCCGCGTTCCGCGCCCCACCGGGCGACCGCGAGACCGAGCGCGGCGAGCAGCACGTCGTCGACGCCCGCGTGGAACGCGGCCGGCACGCCGGTCAGCACCGCCTGGGAGACGTCGGCGGGCAGCGTCGTGACCGTCTCGGCGACGGTGGCGCGGGTGTCCACGGCCGGGTCGAGCCGGCGCGCGCCGAGGGTCGGGTCCGCGCCGGCGACGACGCGCCGCCACCGGTCGAGCTCGCCGGTGCGGTGCGCGGCCTGCTCCCCCAGCCGCCTCGCCCACGACCGGAACGACGTGTGCACCGGCGCCGGTTCGCCGCCGGCGAGGGCGATGCCGAGGTCTTCGGCGAGAATCCGGCAGGAGTACCCGTCGGTCGCCAGGTGATGACAGGTCAGCAGCAGACTGCCGGCGGTGCCGGCGGTGCCGGCCGCCTCGAACCAGGTCGCCTGGACGAGGACACCGGCGGACCGGTCGAGCCGGGCGACGGCGGCGGCGTGCTCGCGGCGCAGCAGCTCCCCGTCGGCGGGATCGAGGGTGACCCGGCGCAGGACGTCCGCGGCACGGACGGCACCGGCGGGGAGCACCTCGAGACGCCGTCCGTCGCCGGCGTCGGTGAGGCGGGCGCGCAGCATGTCGTGCCGGTCGAGCACGGCCTGCACGGCACGGGTGACGTCGGGCAGGCCGAGACCGGCGGCGACCGGCACGGCGACCGCCTGCGAGAACCGCTCGAACGGTCCGCCCCGGCCGAGGAACGCGTGCATGATCGGTGTCAGTTCCACGTCCCCGACCCCGTCCGCGGGCGCGGCGACCGGCGCGGCGGCGACCGGGGTGCTGGCCGCGGCGAGCTGCGCGACGGTCCGCAGCTCGAACACCTGCCGCGGGGTGAACGTCAGTCCGGCCTTGCGGGCCCGGCCGACGAGCTGGATGGAGGTGATGCTGTCGCCGCCGAGCTCGAAGAACGAGTCGTCGACGCCGACCGGGCCGCCGCCGAGGACCTCGGCGAACACCTCGGCGAGGACCGCCTCGACCGGGTTCTGCGGGGCGCGTCCCGTCGTGCGCGCGGCGGTGAAGTCGGGTGCGGGCAGCGCACCGCGGTCGAGCTTGCCGTTGGTGGTCAGCGGCAGCGACGGCAGCGCGACGATGGCGGCGGGCACCATGTGCTCCGGCAGCCGCGCCGCGAGGTGGGCCCGGATGTCCGCGACGGTGGCGGGGCCGCAGACGTATGCGGCGAGGTAGGTGCCGCCGGGTCCGTCGGTACGAGCGGTGACCGCCGCCCCGGTGACGCCGGGCACGGCGGCGAGCGCGGACTCGACCTCGCCGGGCTCGATCCGGAACCCGCGGACCTTCACCTGGTCGTCGGCGCGGCCGATGTACTCCAGTTCGCCGGTGCCGTTGCGGCGGGCGAGGTCACCGGAGCGGTACAGCCGCGCGCCGGGTGCGCCGAACGGGTCGGCGACGAACCGGGCGGCGGTCAGGCCGGGCCGCCCGAGGTAGCCGCGGGCGAGCTGCGGCCCGCCGACGTACAGCTCCCCGGCGACACCGTCGGGGACGGGTCCGAGACCGCTGTCGAGCAGGTGCACGGTGAAGCCCGGCAGGCCGCGGCCGATGACGCTCGCCGCGGTGTTGAGGGCGGCCGGATCCAGGGGGCGGTGGGTGACGTGGACGGTGGTCTCGGTGATCCCGTACATGTTGACCAGCGCGGGCCGGCCGGGCCGCCGGGCGTGCCAGCCGGTGAGGCGGGCCGGGTCGAGGGCCTCGCCGCCGAACACGACGTAGCGCAGCGCGAGGTCGGTGCCGGGGCGGTCCGCGTCGGCGGCGGCCAGCTGGTAGAACGCCGACGGGGTCTGGTTGAGCACGGTGACCCGCCGCTCGGCGAGCAGGTCGAGGAGGTCCGCGGGTGAGCGGGACACGTCGTGCGGGACGACGACGAGGCGGCCGCCGTGCAGAAGCGGGCCCCAGAGCTCCCAGACGGAGAAGTCGAACGAGAACGAGTGGAACATCGTCCACACGTCGGTGTCGGCGAACTCGAAGAGCGGCCGCGCGGCGGCGAACAGCGTGACCACGTCGCGGTGGGTGACGGCGACGCCCTTCGGGGTGCCCGTGGATCCGGAGGTGTAGATGACGTACGCGGTGTTGTCGAGGTGGGTGGTGACGGCGGGCCGCGGGCCGTCCCCGGCGGCCGCGCCGGGATCGACCCTGGGCAGGGCGGAGCCGGGCAGGTCGGCCGCGGCGACGACGGCGACGGGCGCGGCGTCGGCCAGCAGGAACGCGATCCGCTCCGCGGGGTAGGCCGGGTCGATCGGCAGGTAGCCGGCGCCGGCCTTCAGCACGCCGAGGGCCGCGACGACCAGGTCGGCGCCGCGTTCCAGCAGCACCGCGACCAGGTCCTCCGGGCCGGCGCCGAGCGCGGCGAGCCGGGCGGCGACGGCGTCGGCGCGCCGGTCGAGTTCGGCGTAGGTCAGGTGCACCGCACCGAACTCGACGGCGACGGCGTCAGGGGTCTTCGCGGCCTGCGCTTCGAACAGCCCGGCCAGGCCGGTGCCGGCGACCGGCGGCACGTCGGTGGTGGCGAGGGCGGCGGCGGCCGCCGACTCCTGGGCGGTGAGGACGCTGACGGTGGCGACCGGCGCGGCCGGGTCGGCGGCGATCGCCTCCAGGACCGTCCGGAGCCGGCCGAGCAGGGTCCGGGCCTGCGCCTCGTCGGCGACGTCCGGCCGGTACTTGACGGTGACCTCGAGGCGGCCGCCGGCCGGCATCACCATGACGGTGAACGGGTAGTGGGTGGAGATCGGCCGGTGGACGTGGGAGGCGCGCAGCCCTGCGGCGGCGATCGCGTCGTCGATCGCGGTGTTGTCGAACGGGAACGACTCGAACACGAGCAGGCTGTCGAAGAGTTCGCCGGTGCCGAGCGCCTTCTGGATGTCGGCGAGCCCGGCGTGCTGGTGGTCCAGGAGCGCGGCCTGCTCGGCCTGCAGCCGGCGGGCGAGGTCGGCGACGGGTTCGGCGGCGCGCAGCCGGACGCGGACGGGGACGGTGTTGATGAACAGGCCGACCATGTGCTCGACGTCGGGCAGGTCGGCGGGGCGGCCGGAGACGGTCGCGCCGAACACGACGTCGTCGCGGCCGGTGAGCCGGGCCACGACGATGCCCCACGCGACCTGGGTCAGGGTGTTGAGGGTGACGCCGAGCGACCGGGACAGCTTGCGCAGCGCCGACAGCAGTCCCGGCGGGAGGTCCTCGACGATCTCGGCGGGCAGCACGGGCCGGCTGTCGCGGGCGGCGGGTGCGAGCGCGGTGCCGTCGGTGACGCCGTCGAGTGCGCGCCGCCACACGTCGACGGACGCGGCCGGTTCCCGTCCGGCGAGCCACGCCAGGTGATCCCGGAACGGCCTGGCCGGCGGGAGGTCGGTGCCGCCGCTGTACAGGACGAAGAGGTCCCGCATGAGCAGCGGCGTCGACCATCCGTCCAGGACGATGTGGTGGTTGGTCAGCACGAGCCGGTGCCAGTCGGGGCCGAGGGTGAGGACCATGGCCCGCAGCAGCGGCGGTTCGCCGAGGTCGAAGCGGGTGGTGCGGTCGGCGGCGAGGATCGCGTCGGCGCGTTCGGCGCCGCCGGGGCCGGTGCAGTCGTGCTCGGTCCACGGCGTCCGGACCTCGCGGAGCACGACCTGGACGGGTTCGCCGACGTCGCGGACGAACCCGCTGCGCAGCGCCGTGTGCCGGGCGACGAGCGCGGCGACGGCGCCTTGCATCCGGGCCGCGTCGAACGGGCCGTCGAGGTCGACGACCAGCTGCGCGATGTACACGTCCACCGCGTCGCCGCCCGCGCCGGCGGCCGCGCCTTCGTCGAAGGTGGCGTGGAACAGCAGACCCTGCTGCAGCGGGGTGAGCGGGACGATGTCCTCGATCAGTGAGGCGGAGTTCATGCGCGCTTCCATTTCGCCTCGAGGGAGTCGATCTGCTCCTGGTCCAGGGACACGAGCGTCAGGTCCGACGGGCTGCGGCCGCCGGCGCCCGGGCCCTCGGCGTTGCGGACGAGGCCGCGCAGTGCCGCGCACCACAGGTCGGCGAGGTCGGCGACGGACGGTTCGTCGAAGACGCCGGTGGCGTACATCCAGTGCGCGGTCAGCCGCGGCCCGTCCGGGGAGTCCTCGGTGATCGCGTTGACGACGAGACCCGCCGGCAGCGGCATGTCCGGGTCGTAGGCGGCGTCGAGGCCACCGGCCGGCACGCTCCAGCCGTCGGTGCCGGCGCCGGTGAACCGGCCCAGGTAGTTGAAGCCGAGCTGCGGCTCCGGCAGCCCTTCGAGGTGCCGGCCGGACTCGGGGTGCAGGTGCCGCAGGACGCCGAAGCCGATGCCGTGCTCGGGCAGCCCGCGCAGGTGTTCCTTGACCCTGCGGACCGCGGCGCCGGCCGCCGGGCCGCCGGCGAGGGCGTCGTCGACGTCGATGCCGGCCAGGTCGACGCGGACCGGGTGCTGGCTGGTAAACCAGCCGACGGTGCGGGACAGGTCGGTGCCGGGCGCGGCAGACTCCTGCCGGCCGTGGCCTTCCAGCAGCACGAGGTTGGACCGGGCGGGGGTGCCACGGTCGCCGGACCAGGCGGTGACGGCGAGGCCGAGCGCGGCGAGCAGGACGTCGTCGACGCCGGCGAAGTAGGCGGCCGGGACGGCGCCGAGGACCGCGCCGGTGACGGCCGGATCGACGGTCACGGTCACGGAGCGGACGGTGGACCACGTGTCGGTGGCCGGGTCGGGGCGGCGGCTGCCGAGGATCGGGTCGGGGCCGGCCAGGACGCGCTGCCACACGGGCAGCTCCGCCTGCCGGTCCGCGGCCCGCGCGGTGAGGGTGTTCGCCCACGTGCGGAACGCGGTCGGCACGGGCGGCAGGGTGACCTGCGTGCCGGCGGTGACGGCCCGCCAGGCGGTGGCGAGGTCCTCGACGATGACCCGCCACGAGACGCCGTCGACGACCAGGTGGTGCGCGACGATCAGCAGCCGGGCGGGGTGCAGCGGTCCTTCGTCGAACCAGACGACCCGCAGGACCTCGCCGGCAGCCGGGGCCAGTCCGGCGGTGGCGGTGGCGAGTTCGGTGCCGTCGCCGGGGCCCTCGACCCGGCGCAGCACCGACGCGGCGGTGACGGTGCCGGCCGGGCGGAACTCGAGCTGCGGTCCGTCCGCGGCGCGGGTGAGCCGGGCCCGCAGCGCGTCGTGCCGGTCGATCACGGCCTGCAGCGTGCGGTGCAGGGCCGCCTCGCCGACCCCGGCCGGGCCGTCGACGAGCACGGACATGCGGTGCCCGTCGCCGAGCGGGCCGCGGGCGGCAAAGGACCGCATGATCGGGGTGAGCGGCACCGCGCCGGTCCCGCCGGTGTCGCCGGCCGCGGTAGCGGCGGCCGGCTGTTCGACGGTGACGACGCGGGCGAGGGCCTCGATGGTGCGGTGGGTGAACACGTCGTTGGGGGTGAGTCGCAGCCCGGCGCGGCGGGCCCGGGCGACGAGCCGGATCGACACGATGCTGTCGCCGCCGAGGGCGAAGAACGACTCGTCGAGCGCGACGCTCTCCCGGCCGAGCAGGTCGGCGAACAGGGTCGCGAGGGTCCGTTCGACGTCGGTCGCGGGCGCCCGCCCGGCCCGCTCCGGCTCGGCCGTGGCCGGCCCGAACGACGGGGCGGGCAGCCGGCGCTTGTCGGCCTTGCCGGACGGGGACAGCGGGACCGCGTCGATGAGCGTGAACGTGGCGGGCACCATGTGGTCGGGCAGGGCCGCGGCGACGTGCGCGCGCAGCCCGTCTGCGTCCAGGGAGGCGTCCGGGGAGGCGTCCGTGGCGGGCACGACGTAGCCGGCGAGGTAGGTGCCGCCGGGTCCGTCGGTACGGGCGGCGACGACGGCCTGGGCGACGTCCGGGTGGCGCAGCAGCACGGACTCGATCTCGCCGGGCTCGACCCGGAAGCCGCGGATCTTCACCTGGTCGTCGGCGCGGCCGAGGAACTCCAGGGCGCCGCCGGGCAGCCACCGGACGCGGTCGCCGGTGCGGTACAGCCGGTCGCCGGGCGCGCCGAACGGGTCGGCGACGAACCGGGCGGCGCTCAGGCCGGGCCGGCGCAGGTAGCCGCGGGCGAGCTGGACGCCACCGACGTACAGCTCGCCGGCGACACCGACCGGGACCTGCCGCAGCCGCTCGTCCAGGACCCGGCAGACGGTGTTGCTGACGGGCATGCCGACCGGGACGGCGCCGGCCGGGGCGACCCCGCCGTCGATCGGGAACAGCAGGCAGCCGACGGTGGTCTCGGTCGGTCCGTACTCGTTGATGACGTCGAAGTGCCCGGCCGGTGGGCGCCAGTCGCCGAGCGCCTCGCCGCGCAGCGCCTCACCGGCGATGACCAGCGTGCGCGGTCCGGCGTCGGCGAAGCGTACCGACGACAGCAACGGCAGATGGCTCGGCGTGATCTTCAGGAAGGTCGCGGCGCCGGCCGCGTCGGCGATGGCGTCCGGGGAGTCCGCGCACAGCTCAAGGGTGCCGCCCGCGACCAGGGTCGACAGCAGCGGGGTGACGGAGAAGTCGAAGGAGATCGACGAGTGCATGAGCGTGTGCCCGGACAGGCCGAGGAACCGTTCGCCGGCCCAGGCGAGCTTGTTGCTCAGCGACCCGTATGACACGACGACGCCCTTCGGCACGCCGGTGGAGCCGGACGTGTAGATGACGTACGCCGGGTGCTGGGCGAGCAGCGGCGCGACCCGGTCGGCGTCGGTGACGGGGTGCCCCGCGTGCGCGGAGAGGTCGGCGGTGTCGAGACGGACGACGCGGACGCCGGGGGTCCCGGGCAGCCGGTCGGCGGCGTCCTCGGTGGTGAGCAGCAGGCCCGGCCGGGCGTCGGCGAGCATGAACCGGACCCGGTCGGCCGGGTAGTCGGGGTCGACGGGGACGTAGGCGGCGCCGGCCTTGAGCACGCCGAGCACGGCGACGACCATCTCCACGGAGCGGGGCACGGCGATCGCGACGGTGTGCTCGGGTCCGACCCCGTCCGCGGCGAGGAGCCTGGCCAGGCGGTTGGCCCGCTCGTCGAGGTCGGCGTAGCTGATGTGCCGGCCCTCGGCGAGGACGGCGGTGCCGCGCGGAGTGGCGGCGGCCTGCGCGGCGAACCAGTCCGGCAGCAGCCGGGTCTCGGCCGGCGCGGCGGTGTCGTTCCACGCGGTGAGGTCCGCGAGCTGCGCGGCGGTGAGCAGTTCGAGGTCCGCGAGGGGCCGGTCGGGGTCGGCGGCGACGGCGTGCAGCAGCACGTCGAGGTGTTCCAGGAGCTGCTCGACGACCGCGCCGGCGTGGCGGGACTGCGGGTGGTTGGCCTCGACGGTGAGGTCGTCGCCGTCGGTCTCCACGGCGAGGGTGAGGTCGAAGCGGGCGGCGTCGCCGGCGACGTGCCGCCGCACGGCGGTGAGCCCGGCGGCGCGGAACGGCGCGAGCACGGGGCTGCGCTGTGACAGCACGACGTTGAACAGGCCGGCGTCGCCGCGGCTGCGGTCCGGGTCGACGGCGCGGGCGACGTCGTCGAGGGCGACGTCCTGGTGGGCGTACCCGTTGAGGCAGACGCGCCGGGCGCGGGCCAGCAGGGTGCTGAACGTGTCGTCGGGGCGCAGGTCCATGCGCAGCGCGATGGTGTTGCCGAGGTAGCCGATCACCTCGTCGCCGCCGGGCAGGTCACGGTTGACGACGGGCGCGCCGATGACGAGGTCGTCGGCGCCGGTGTACCGGTGCAGGAGCGCGGTGACGGCGGCGAGCAGGACCATGAAGGTGGTGGCGCCGTCGCGGCGGGCGAGATCGCGCACGAGCCTGGCGGCACCGGGGCGCAGCGGGCGGGACCGGTCGGCGCCGGCGGTCAGCGTGGCGCCGGTGAGCATCGGCAGGTCGAGCGGTTCGGGCAGCGCGGCGAGGTGCTCCCGCCAGTAGCGCAGGCCGGTCCCCTGGTCCGCGGCGGCCCGGTCGGCGGCCCGGTCGGCGGCCCGGTCTGCGGCCCGGTCTGCGGCTCGGTCTGCGGCGAGGGCGAGGTCGGCGTACTGCCTGGCGGGACCGAGGTCGGTGCCGGGCCGGGCGTAGCCGGCCATCAGGTCCGCGAAGAAGATCGCCGAGGTGGCGTCGTCCCAGGCAATGTGGTGGGCGACGAGGACGAAGGTCGAGGTCCGCGGGCCGGTGACGATGAGCCGGGCCCGCAGCGGCGAGTCGGTGGCCAGGTCGAACGGTGCCGCGGCGAGGTCACGGCACAGCGCGTCGGCCCGCTCCGGGGACGCCTCGTGCCGGTCGAAGGCGGCCGGCAGGTGCTCGTGCACGACCTGGCTGACCTGACCGTCGTCGCCCAGGTGGTACGTGGTGCGCAGGATGTCGTGCCGGGCGACGACCGCGTCCAGGGCGTGCCGCAGCGTGTCCGCGTCGACCGGGCCGGTGAGGTCCAGGGCGATGCGGATGTTGTAGCCGACGCTGTCGCGGTCCAGCTGCTGCACCGACCACATCCGCCGCTGCCCTGACGCCAGCGGCCGGTTGCCCTCCCGCGCGCCGGCGGGCGGGTCGATGGTGGCGAGCGCGGTGCTGAGGTCGCGGGCCGCCAGGGTCCGGCGCAGCAGCTCCCGCCGCAGCGCGGCGACGTCCTGGGTGCGGTGCTCGGTGCTCACGTCGTGGCCTTTCCTGAAGGTGCGGTGAGACCCGCGACCAGGTCGCGCTTGCTGATCTTGCCGACGGCGGTCAGCGGCATCTCGTCGACGACGACGAGCCGGTCGGGCATCTTGAAGCGGGCCAGGCCGCGTTCGGCGAGGAACGCTTTGACGGCCTTGAGTTTCGGCGGCGCGGTCCCGGCGTTCGGCACGATGACCGCGCACACGGTCTCGCCGAGGACCTCGTCGGGCAGGCCGACGACGGCGACCTGCGCGACCGCCGGGTGGGCGAGGACCATCTCCTCCAGCTCGCCGGACGGCACCTTCTCCCCGCCGCGGTTGACGACGTCCTTGATGCGGCCCTCGACGACGAGGTGACCGGTCGGCAGGACCCGCACGAGGTCGCCGGTGCGGAAGTACCCGTCGGCGGTGAACGCCGTCGCGTTGTACGCCTCGGCGCGGTAGTAGCCGCGCAGCGTGTACGGGCCGCGGGTGAGCAGCTCGCCGACCTCACCGGCCGGCACATCGGCGCCGTCCTCGTCGACGACGCGGATCTCGTCGGCGGGGCTGAGCGGGCGGCCCTGGGAGATCTCGACGAGGTCGGCGGGGTCGTCGGCGCGGGTGTAGTTGAGCAGGCCTTCGGCCATGCCGAACACCTGCTGCACGGCACAGCCCAGCGCCGCCGGGATGCGGCGGGCCAGGTCCGCGTCGAGCTTGGAGCCGCCGACCTGCAGCAGCCGCAGGCTCGTCACGCCGTGCGGTTCCGCCTCGGCGGCCTCGACCCAGAGGCGGGCCAGCGGCGGCACCAGCGCCGTCACGGTGACCCGCTCCTGCCGGACGAGGTCGAAGACCACGTCGGGGCTGGGCGCCGGGGCCATGACGACGGTCGCGCCGACGCCGAGGGCGCCGATGAGGCCGGGGCAGGCGAGCGGGAAGTTGTGCCCGGCGGGCAGCGTCACCAGGTACCGGTCCGCGGCGGTCAGCTCGCACACCTCGGCGCTGGCGCGGGCGTTGTACGCGTAGTCGTCGTGGGTGCGCGGGATGAGTTTCGGCCGGCCGGTGGTGCCGCCGGAGATGAGCAGCGCCGCCACCGACGACGGTTCGACCGGGGCGAGCCCGGCCAGCACCGCCGGGTCACCGGCCACAGTGGACAGTGCGGTGTAGTCGCCCGGGTCGCCGGCGACGAGGACGTGCCGCACGCCCGGCACCGCCTCCAGTACCTCGGCGGCGAGGGTCCGGTGGTCGAAGCCCTGCACGACGTCGGCGACGACGTACCCGACGGCCTGGGACAGCTCGGCGAGGTGGGTGATCTCGGCGCGGCGGTGCGCGGGCATCGCCAGCACCGGCACCGCCCCGATCCGGGCGAGGGCGAACAGGACGACGACGAAGTCGGCGGTGTTGGGCAGCTGGACGACGAGCCGGTCGCCGGCGCGGACGCCGAGGTCGTGCAGGCCGGCGGCGAGCTCGTCGACACGCTGGTCCAGTTGCGCGTACGTGAGCCGCTGCGGCGCGCCGACCGGCCCGGACACCAGGGCGGTCGACGGTCCGTAGGCGCGGGCCCAGTCGCGCAGCAGCCCACCGAACGTCGCACCGGTCCAGTACCCGCCGGCGCGGTAGGCCGTGGCGAGGTCGGCCGGCCAGCCGACGGCACCGTCGAGCAGGGTCATGCGGACACCTCCGGGAGTTCGCCGAGACCGGCGATGACGTCGTCGTCGCTCATCGCGGCGATCTGCAGGACCACTTCCGCGATCGACTCCAGCCGTCCCGGCCGCTCCTGCCCGCGGGTCAGCTCCGCCGCCAGCCCGGCGACGGTCGGCGCGGCGAACAGCGACCGGACCGACACGGTGCTGGTGTCCAGCAGGTCCCGCAGCCGGGCCACCACGGTGACGGCCAGGACCGAGTCGCCGCCGACGGCGAAGAAGTCGGCGGTGGCACTGATCCGCTCGGCGCCGAGCACCTCCCGCCAGGCCAGGTCGACGACCCGTTCGAGGTCGGTGGCCGGGTCGACGGTGGTGTCGCCGGTACGGGTCTCGGACACGGCCGCCTCGACGAGCGCGCGCACGGCGGCCCGGTCGATCTTGCCGTTGGCGGTCAGCGGCAGCGCCCCGACGGCCACGATCCGCTCCGGGACCATGTGCGCCGGCAGCACGTCACCGAGCCGGCGGCGGACGTGTGCCGCCTCGGCGGACCCGCCGTCGAGGACCGCGGCGGCCGCCAGGACGCCGGGGACGCCGGGTCTCGCACCGGCGACGACGGTGCTGGCGGCGAGGACCGCGGGGTCGGCGGCGAGCGCGGCGTCGACCTCGCCGAGCTCGATCCGGAAGCCGCGGATCTTCACCTGGTGGTCGCGGCGGCCGAGGAACTCGATGGTGCCGTCGGTGAGGTAGCGGGCCAGGTCGCCGGTGCGGTACCAGCGCAGCCCGGCGTGCTGCACGAAGCGGTCGGCGGTGCGGTCCGGGTCGCCGCGGTAGCCGCGGGCCACGCCGTCGCCGCCGATCCACAGCTCGCCCGGCACGAAGTCGGGGCAGTCGCGGCCGAGGGCGTCGACGACCCGGCAGCGCACGTTGCGCAGCGGGGTGCCGTACGGCACCGATCGCCAGTCGTCCGGGACGGGCCCGGTGACCTCGCAGACCGTCGAGTGGATCGCGGTCTCGGTGGTGCCGCCGAGCGCGACGAACCGGCACGCGGGCGCGGCGGCCGCGAGCCGGGCGGGCAGGTCCACGCCGACCCAGTCGCCGCCGAGCAGCACCAGCCGCAGCGTCCCGCCGACGTCGGCGCCGCCGGCGAGGAGCATGTCGAGCAGCGCCGGGACGCAGTTGAGCACGGTGACGCCGTGCTCGGCGACGAGCCCGCCCCAGGCGTCCACGTCGCGGCGGTCCTCGGCGACGGTGACGACGGCCCCGCCGACGGTCAGCGGCGCGAACAGGTCGAACACCGAAAGGTCGAAGTCGAGGGCGGACACGGCCAGCGTGCGGTCGGCGGGGCCGATCCCGAACCGGTCGATGAGGTCCTCGATGGTGTTCATCGCCGCGCGGTGCGGCACCTCGACGCCCTTGGGTTCGCCGGTCGACCCGGACGTGAACAGGATGTAGGCCAGGTCCTCCTCGTCGACCCTAACCGGCTCGTCGAGCGGTTCCGCGGTCTCGGCCTCGGCGAGCGTCAGGACCGCGGCGCCGGGCCGCCGCTCGGCGCTGTCGGCGACGACGAGCCGGTAACCGGCGAGCGCGGCGATCCGTTCGGCGCGGGCGGCCGGCTGCTCGATGCCGACCGGCACGTAGACGCCACCGGCGGCGAGGACGCCGAGGACCGCGACGACCTGGCCGGCGCCTTTCGGCAGGGACACGCCGACCGGGTCGCCGGGCCGCACACCGCGGGCGGTCAAGGCGGCGGCGACCCGCAGGGCCCGTTCGCGCAGTTCGCCGTGGGTGACGTGCTCCCGGCCGAGGATCGCGGACGCGTCGGGGGTGCGGCCGGCGAAGAACCCGTCGTGCAGCAGCCCGTGCCCGCGCGGCCCGGCGGTGGCGTTGGCGTCCGTGCGGCGTTGCGCGGCGGCCGGCGGCAGCAGCTGCGGCACGGGCAGCCGCCAGGTGTCCGGGTCGGTGGCGAGCCGCTGGACGAGTGCCGCGAACGCGGCGAACATCGCGTCGACGACGCCGTCGGCGAAGTGCTCGTCGCGGGTGTCCCAGTTGACCAGCAGTCCGCCGCCGACCTCGGTGACCTGCGCGTCGAGCAGCACCTGCGGGCCCTGGGAGATGATCCAGACCGGGTCGCCGAAGTGGGCGGTGACGGTGTCGTCGAACAGCTCGCCGAGGTTGATGGCGCTGGTGAACACGACCGGGGCGAGGACCTGTTCGCCGCGGGCGCGGGTGAGGTCGCGCAGCACCTCGACGCCGGTGTGCTCGGCGTGGGCGGCGTCGGCGTGCATGCGGCCCTGGATCTGCCGGGCGCGGCTCAGGAAGTCCGCCGGCCGGCTGAGGTCGACCTCGAGCAGGACGGAGCTGGTGAAGTCGCCGACGATGTCGCCGACCTCGGGATGCAGCGGCTCGCGGCCGAACAGCGGCACGTTGAGCAGGAAGCGGGGTTCGGCGCTCCAGCCGCCGATCGTCTCGGCGAACGCGGTGGCCACGGCCATCGCGACGGTGATGCCGTGTGCGCGGGCCGCGTCGGCCAGGGCCTGCCGTTCGGTGCGGGGCAGCATGACCGCGCGGCGGGCGGTCCGGGTCGAGGTGGCCGCGCCGGGCCGGGTGACCAGTGGCAGCACAGGTGCGCCGGGCAGGGTCGGCAGCCGGTCGCGCCACCAGTCGGCGGCCGCGTGGGCGGCGGCGGACCGGGCGGGCGGCGCGGCCTCGCGGTACCGGCGGTAGGTGTAGCCGGGTGCGGGACGGTCCTCGTCGGGCCGGGCGTAGGCACGGGCCAGGTCGGCGAGCATGATCCGGTAGCTGACGGCGTCGGCGGCGACCATGTCCACGTCGAGGTGCAGCCGGGTCCGGCCGCCGGGCAGCAGGCTCAGCGCGGTCGAGAACACCTCGCCGCCCTCGATGTCGAGCATCTGGTGGGAGTTCGCGTCGCGGATCGCGTCGAGGCGGGCGGCGCGTTCGTCGTCGGTGAGGTCGCGCAGGTCGTGGACGGTCAGGCCGCGCCAGCCGGAGGTACCGGCGATGCGCTGCCGGCCGTTGTCGGTGATGACGACCCGCAGCATCTCGTGCCGGTCGATGAGCCGTTCGACGGCGCGGCGCAGGTCGTCGGGGCGGACGTCGGCGCCGTCGAACTCCGTGTACAGGTGGGCCGCGACACCGCCGAGCCGTTGCCCGCCGCCGCGGCCGACCCAGTACGCGTGCTGCAGGACCGCGAGGGGGAACGTGTCGTCGTCGGCGGCGGAGGATGCGGCGGCGGGTTCGACGCGTTCGGCGGGCGCGACCGGGCGGCGGTCGTCGAGGAGCTTGGCCCAGCCGTCGAGGGTCGGATGCTCGGCCAGCTCGGCGAAGTTGACCTCGATGCCCTCCTGCCGCCAGTCCCGCACGAGCCGCATGAGGGCGATCGACTCCAGCCCCAGCTCGAACAGGTTGGTGTCGGCGGCGATGTCCCCCGGCTCCTCCTCGGTCAGCTCCGCGGCGACCAGCCGCAGCCGCTCGAGCGTCCCGGAGTCCTTCACCGGCCGGGATTCCGGCGCGGGTTCCGGCGCGGCGGGCACGAGGAAGCGCGACATGCTCTGGAACTTCTCCCGGGTCTCCTCCAGTTCCCGTTCCGGCGTGGACATCGCGGAGATGCCGGCGCCGGCGCGCAGCCACGTCCGGCCGTCCTGGACGAACAGCGTCCGCAGTACCAGGGCGGCGTCCATCGCACCGGTGGAGTCGACCACCATGACGGCGCCGCTGTAGAGACCGCGGCGCCCGTCGTGCCGGGCGATCGCGTCGAGCGACTCGGCCTTCGGGATGCCGGAGGCGGTGACGGCGGGGAACAGCGCGGCGAGGGCGTGCCAGCCGTTGCGGTCGCCGGTGAGCCGGCCGCGGACGCGGGAGGCGAGGTGCTGGACGCTGCCGCGTTCCTTGATGTCCATGAGGCCCTCGACGACGACGGACCCGGGCCGGCACACGCCGCGCAGCTCCTCCTGGGCCAGCTGCACGGAGATGACGTGCTCGACGATCTCCTTCGGGTCGTGCCGCAGTTCGGTGCGGCGGGCCTGGTCCTGCGCCGGATCGCCGGAGAGCCGCCGGGTGCCGGCGAGGGGCTGGGTGCAGACGCCGCCGTCGGCGGTGACCTCGACGACGGTCTCGGGGCTGAACCCGACGGCGCTCAGCCCGTCCAGTTCGAGCAGGTAGGACCTGGCGGGGCTGTTGCCGCGACGGCCGGCGACGTACGTGGCGGGCAGGTCGACCGTGCCCGGCACCGGCACGACCCGGGACAGGATCACCTTCTGCAGGCCGCTCGCGCGGATCTCGGCGACGGCGGCGGCGACGGTCGCCCGGTAGCGGTCGGCGTCGATGTCGGTGACGTCGAGCTCGGCCTGCGGCGCGGCCCAGACCTGCGTGCCGGCGGCGGTGAGCGCGTCCTCGGCGGGCCCGGGTTCACCGGTCAGCGGCAGCACGCCGCCGTCCGCGTCGATCTCCACCTCGTACCGTGGGACGAACAGCTGCAGCAGGGTCTGCTCCCCGGCGTCGGCGGGCCGGCCGTGCAGCAGGAACGACAGCTCGAACGCGGCCCAGCCGTACGCGCGCCAGGTCTTCTGCGGCAGTCCGGCGAGGATCTCCGCGACCTGTTGCAGGGGCTCGGCGCCGAGGGGCACGACGCGTTCGCCGTCCGCGGTGGTGAGCCGGATCTCGTGACGGTTCATCCGCAGCTCGGCGGCGGGCGCGGTGGCGAACCGCCACCGGCCGGCCTGCTCGTAGATCAGGTACGGCGTCGTCGCCGCGCGGGCCAGCGCACCGACTACGGCCAGGGCATCGGGCTCGGTGGTGGTCATCTGGGGGACGCTCCTCGCTGGTTCGGGGCATGGGCACGCGACATCGGGCAACCTCTTCGGCGCGGCGGCGGGCGTCGGGACGCTCAGTCGCCGCGTTCCATCAGGGCGATCAGGCTCTTGGGCCGCATGTCGGTCCAGTTCGCCTCGATGTGCGCCAGGCATGCCTCGCGCGTGTCCGGGCCGTGCGTCGTCGTCCAGCCGTCGGGTACGGCGGCGAAGAGCGGCCACAGGGAGTGCTGTCCCTCGTCGTTGACCAGGACGAGGAAGGTGCCGGTCTCGTCGTCGAACGGGTTCGTGGCCATGGTGGTGCGCCTCCAGTGCAGGCAGAGGGATTCGGGTGGGGACGCGACGGCGCGCCCTGTCGTCGTGGCGACGGTGCGAGGGGGTGCGGGGCTTCCACTCCTGCGGCGCAAGGCGGCGGTCCGGGTCCGCGGATCGCCGCCGGACCTGGTGCGTCGATGCCGGGCGCCTGACCGCGCCGACGAACTCGACAGACCGCGCGCCGTCCAGCCACGGGACGCCGCAGAACACTTAGGTCACCCTAAGCTTGCTGCGGAGGTTACGGAGCTTCCGCGGCGGATGTCAATGCGTCCGAATCCACACCTGCCGCACGCAGGCTCGAACCGTTCCCGCGCCGCGCAGGTCACCTGCGGCGATGCCGGGAATGACCCGCCGGAGCGAGCAGCGGGGAACGTGAATGAGCGGACCCGAGCTCTTGCGTCGCTCGCGCAACTTAGGGTAGGCATAGCTTGCTTCTACAACGTGTCGCTGAACGCCGCGCCCTGACCAGATGCCCGCCCGACGGCATCAGCGGCCGACCGCCGCACCCGACCGGAGAGGATCGGCACCGCCCGCACCATCGCCACCCGCGTTGCCGTGCGCGGGACCTGCCCTCCGCGTCTCACACTTACCTGGGGAGTCTCCATGCGTGTCGTCATGTTCGGATACCAGACCTGGGGGCACCGCACCCTCCAGGCGCTGCTCGACTCCGAGCACGAGGTAGCGCTCGTCGTCACCCACCCGGCCAGCGACCATCCGTACGAGCGGATCTGGAGCGACTCGGTCGCCGACCTCGCCACCGAACACGGCGTCGAGGTCCTGATCCGGGACCGGCCCGACGACCCCGAGCTGCTGGAACGACTGCACCAGGCGGATCCGGACGTCATCGTCGCCACGAACTGGCGGACCTGGATCCCGCCGAAGATCTTCGAGCTGCCCCGGTTCGGCACCCTGAACGTGCACGACTCGCTGCTGCCGTCGTACGGCGGGTTCGCCCCGCTGCTCTGGGCCCTCATCAACGGCGAGGCGGAGGTGGGCGTCACCGCGCACATGATGGATGCCGATCTCGACGCCGGGGACATCGTGCTGCAGCGGGCGGTCCCGATCGGTCCGCGCGACACCACCACCGACCTGTTCCACAAGACGCTCGAGCTGTTCGGCCCGATCACCGTCGACGGTCTCGCCCTGATCGCGTCGGGACGCACCGACTGGACGCCGCAGGACCGCTCCAAGGCCAGCTTCTTCCACAAGCGCGCCGAGGACGACAGCCGCATCGACTGGACCTGGCCGGCCGAGGACCTGGACCGGCTCGTCCGCGCCCAGTCCGACCCGTACCCGAACGCGTTCACCTACCACCGCGGCGAACGGATCCGGATCGTGGCCGCCTCGGTCTCCAAGCGTCTGTACGGCGGCACCCCGGGCCGGATCTTCATCCGCGAGGACGACGCCGTCGTCATCGTGGCCGGCGCCGACGCCCGCCGCGGCGGCAACCACGGTCTCGCCGTCGAGCGGGTCCGCCTGGACGACGGCACCGAACTCGCCGCCACCGACTACTTCCGCACCATGGGCGGCTATCTCACGCACACCCGGTAGAACTCGGACCCGGGTCCGCCGAACACCCTGACACGACTCGGACCCGGGTCCTCGGACCCGGGCCTGCCGAACACCCCGACACGATGAGAGGACAGCGATGCCGCAGACGCTCCGGGACGGCACGGCACCGGTCCACGACCTGGTCGGCGTCGGGTTCGGTCCGTCGAACCTGGCGCTCGCGATCGCCGTCCACGAGCACAACGCCGCCGGTGGGCCACCCGTCCACGCGGTGTTCCTGGAGCGGCAGGCCGCCTTCGGCTGGCACCGCGGCATGCTCATCGAGGACGCGACGATGCAGGTGTCGTTCCTCAAGGACCTCGTCAC
>NZ_JBVJIJ010000039.1:145-75829 GCF_055586325.1 Dactylosporangium sp. NPDC051087
CGCTCCGGCGTCGGCCTGAGCCGGAACTGTCACATGATGAGCGGCCCGAGACGCTTCGCTGGCCGCTCAAGCCGCCACCTCCGCTGCGCTCCGGCGTCGGCCTGAGCCGGAACTGTCACATGATGAGCGGCCCGAGACGCTTCGCTGGCCGCTCAAGCCGCCACCTCCGCTGCGCTCCGGCGGCGGGCCCTTTAGACCGCCGCTCGTTCGCGGCCCGAGGGGAACCGGTCCAGGACGCCGGTCGTCGCCAGGGAACGCTGCAGCGCCCACGAGCCGGCGCCGGCGATCACCGCGCCGCTGACCATGACGATCGCCGCGTACAGGGCCTTGTCCGAGTTGCTGAACGCGCCGTAGTACACGTTGAGGTCCAGCAGTGCCGCGCCGCCGCCCGCGAGCGCTCCCGCGACGACGGCGTTGCCGAGCTTGAAGCTGCGGTAGCCGGTGAACGCGAAGCCGAACTCGCCGCCGACGCCCTGCACCAGGCCGGACAGCAGCACGCCGAGGCCCCAGGTCGAGCCGAACAGCGCCGAGACGAGGGCCGCGACGAACTCGGTGTAGAGCCCGGCGCCCGGCTTGCGGATGACCAGCGGGCCGAGCACGCCCGGGATCAGCCACACGCCGTAGATGAAGGCCCGCCACGGCAGCGCGACGCTGTCCATGGCGTTCCACAGGTTGTTCCACGCGTAGAACACGGCGGCGAACGCCACCGCGATGACCGACGCGACGATGATGTCGACGGTCCGCCAACGGGTTTCCATTTCGGTGCCTCCTGGTTCGGGGGTGAGCCAGAAGGAGACGCGACACCACGACCAGATCGCCTGGACGTGGTGTGTTGCGTGAGGTGACCGAGCTTCCTGCGCTGGCATTACCCAGATCAGGTTCAAGGGTCTGCGGCTTTCGGCCGCACTCTCAGCGCTGTGCGCTCCCCTGTCGGATGTGGAGTTGTTTCCCGACGGTAACAGTGAACGAACTTCACACGAAGGTTCAGGTCGCGAAAATCACGGCGCTTGATCCTTCCCGGCGAGGCATGGCCTTGGCTACTCGCGGGTAATAGCCTGGCTGGTACAGGACTTGACACCTGGGGGTGCCGCAATGACGCAGGTCGCTTCTGACTCGACCGCCACCAGCGCTCAGACTGCTCAAACCGCTCAGACCGCCCAGACCACTCAGACCGCCCACACGGAGAAGCAGGCGCGGAAGGTCATCGAGGCCAGCCGCGAGGCGGAATGGCGCAAGCCGAGCTTCGGCAAGGAGCTGTTCCTGGGCCGGTTCCGCCTCGACCTGATCGACCCTCCGCCCGCCGACAAGCACGCGGAGGCGGGCCGGGAGTTTCTCGCCAGGCTGCGCTCGTACATCAGCGGCGTCGACGGCCAGCAGATCGAACGCGACGCGAAGATCCCCGACGAGGTCCTCCGGGAGCTCGGCTCGCTCGGCGCGTTCGGGATGAAGATCGACCCCGACTACGGCGGCGTCGGCCTGTCCAACCTCGACTACTGCCGGGCGCTCGCCCTCGTCGGCTCCGTCAACCCGTCGATCGGCGCGCTGCTGTCCGCGCACCAGTCGATCGGCGTGCCGCAGCCGTTGAAGCTCGTCGGCACCGACGAGCAGAAGCGGAAGTTCCTGCCCCGGCTCGCCGGCGGTGAGGTGTCCGCGTTCCTGCTGACCGAGCCCGAGGTCGGCTCCTACCCGGCGAACCTGCGCACCTCCGCCGTGCCCACCGGGGACGGCGACTACCTGCTCAACGGCGTGAAGCTGTGGGCCACCAACGGCACCCTCGCCACCCTGTTCGTCGTCATGGCGCTGGTACCGAAGAGCGAAGGCCACCGCGGCGGCATCACCGCGTTCGTGGTCGAGGGCGACGCGCCCGGCGTGACGATCGAGCGGCGCAACGAGTTCATGGGCCTGCGCGGCCTGGAGAACAGCGTGACCCGCTTCCATGACGTACGGGTGCCGGCCGCCAACATCATCGGCGGCGAGGGCCAGGGCCTGCGGATCGCGCTGAGCACCCTGAACACCGGCCGGCTGTCGCTGCCCGCGATGTGCGTCGGCGCCGGCAAGTGGTGCCTCAACGTCGCCCGTGAATGGGCCGCCGAACGCGTCCAGATGGGCCGCCCGATCGGCACGTACGAGGCGATCGCCAAGAAGATCGCGTTCATCGCCGGCTCCACGTACGGGATGGAGGCGATGCTGGAGATCTCCTGCCGCCTCGCCGACGACGACCAGAACGACATCCGCATCGAGGCCGCCCTGGTCAAGCTGTACGCCAGCGAACTGGCGTGGAAGGTCGCCGACGAGCTCATCCAGATCCGCGGCGGCCGCGGCTACGAGACCGCCGACTCCCTCGCCGCCCGCGGCGAACGCCCGATCCCGGCCGAGCAGATCCTGCGTGACCTGCGCATCAACCGCATCTTCGAGGGCTCGACCGAGATCATGCACCTCGCGATCGCCCGGGAGGCCGTCGACGCCCACCTGTCCGTCGCCGGCGACATCATCGACCCCGACGCGGGCCTCGGCGCGAAAGCGAAGGCGGCCGGCAAGGCGGGCGGCTTCTACGCCAGGTGGCTGCCGACCCTGGTCGCCGGCAAGGGGCAGCTGCCGTCGGGCTTCAACGAGTTCGGGCCCCTCGCGCAGCACCTGCGCTACGTCGAGCGCGCCTCCCGCCGCCTGGCCCGCGAGACCTTCTACGGCATGGCCCGCTGGCAGGGCAAACTCGAACACAAGCAGGGCTTCCTCGGCCGGGTCGTCGACATCGGCGCGGAGCTGTTCGCGATGTCGGCCGCCTGCGTCAAGGCCCGCGGCGAGCGGTCCGACCGGCCCGAAGGGATCGAGCTCGCGGACCTCTTCTGCCGCCAGGCCACCCTGCGTGCCGAGGCCCTCTTCCGTGACCTGTGGGACAACGCCGACGCGATCGAGTCGGCCGCCGCGAAGCGGGTCATCGCCGGCCGATACCTGTCGCTCGAGGAGGGCATCATCCCGCCCGCCGCGTCGGGGCCGTGGCTGGCGACCTGGGAGCCCGGCGAATCGACTGCCGAGGACGTCCGCCGGCGCTTCTGACCCGCTGCCGGGAGACGCATCGCGGCCCGGCTGGGGTGGCGTTCCTCTTGCTTTTCCATCCTAGCGAGCGGATCCTAATTGATCTTCGAGTCCGCTACCGCCCGTAGTTTACGCTGACGGCGGTGGCCCCCGGCGGGGGCCACCGCCGTTTTCAGCGCAGGCCGAGGCTGCGCAGCTCCAGGCTGGCGAGGGCCTCGACCGCCTGCTTGTCGCCCTTGCGCCACAGCGCGGCGATCTCGGGGTCGATCCTCACCAGCTTGCCCAGCGGCTGGGTGGCCAGGGCCCGCAGGGCCAGCAGGTCACGCCCGGCGGTGGCGTTGCGCAGCCGGGCCGCCGACCCGGCCCGGCGCATCCACCGGATCCGCAGCGGCAGCCACAGCAGGACCAGCATCGCGACCGGCACCGCGACCACCAGCACCGACAGGATCCAGGCCAGGTCGTTGACGATGTCCTGCTGCTGGCGGCCGGCGTCGGCGAGGGAGCGGGCCGCGTTCGCCGCGTTGGTGAACGGTGCCGCCACCGAGTCGGGTACGCCCGGCACGCCGTTGATCTTGTCGCCGGCGCCCTGCAGGTTGTCGGCGAGACCGGTCCCGGCGCCTTCGAGCTTCTGCCCCGGCACCGCCAGCTTCTGAATGAGGTCGAACAGCATCATCCCCAGCCTGACCCAGACATAGACCCAAACGACCACGAACACGTCGGTGAGGAACTGCCGCAGGGCGGTGGGGGCACGGTCGGCATAGAGCTTCACCGCTCAAGCCTGACCTACCGGCGCTGTGGCCGCACTGTGTGCGCCGGCCCGCGCCGGGCGCCGCCGGGATCGCGGGACGTCAGTGGGAGTTCTCCCGCGCGTGGGAGACGGCGTCGGCGACGATGTGGGCGATGTGGTCGTCGGTCAGGGCGTACGCGATCTCGCGGCCGCGGCGCGAGCCCCGCACGACGCCCGCCCCGCGCAGGACGCGCAGGTGCTGCGACACGAGCGGCTGCGGCGCGCCGAGCGTGTCGACGAGCTCGTGGACGCAGCGGGGACCGCCGGCGAGTTCGGTGACGATGCGGATGCGCAGGGGGGCGGCGAGGGCACGCAACAGCTCGCCGGCCGCCTCGTAACCCTCAATGCTCGACATGTGCGCAACGGTAACCGTTGTCGTTAACCATGGTCCACACGGTCGAGCACCACCTCGGGTCGGGTGCGTTCCTCGGTCGCGGGTCTTGCGCCGGTACGGCGCCGCACCGCCCGCACCGCCGCGGCGCCGACGGTGACGGTGAAGAAGCCGGCGATGGCGAGCAGGACGACCGTGGCGCCCGGACCGGTGTCGGCGGCGGTGGAGACCCAGATGCCGCCGCCGGACACGACGAGGCCGAGGACCACCGCGACGAGCATCGTCGCCCTGAAACCGCGGGTGATCTGCTGCGCGGTCGCCACCGGCACCACCATCAGGGCGCTGACCAGCAGCAGGCCGACGGCGCGCATGGCGACGGTGACGGTGACGGCCGTCGTCACGGCGAGGACGAGGTTGAGGGCGCGCACCGGCAGGCCGGAGACCCGCGCGTACTCCTCGTCGTGGCAGACCGCGAACAGCCACGGGCGGAGCAGGACGGCCACCGCGAGGACCGCGCAGCCGAGGATGAGCATCACCGCCAGGTCCTGCCGGCTGGTCGTCAGCGGCGAACCGAACAGGTACGTGACGAGGCTGCGGCTGCTCTGCTCGTCCGACAGGTTGACCAGCACGACGCCGCCGGAGATGCCGCCGTAGAACAGCATGGCCAGGGCGACGTCGCCGGAGGTCTTGCCGCGTTCGCGGACCAGCTCGATGACGACGGCGCCGAGCGCCGCGGCGATCACGGCCATGAGCACGGGGGACTGGTGCAGCAGCAGGCCGAACCCGACACCGGTGAGCGCCACGTGGCCGAGGCCGTCGCCGATCAGCGACAGCCGCCGCTGCACGAGATAGATCCCGATGGCGGGCGCGGCGGCACCCGTGATCAGGGCGCCGACCAGGGCGCGGATCATGAAGTCGTACTGAAGGATGCTCATGCCGATCCCAGCAGGCCAGGCGCCTCGACGGCGGCGTGCGGGTGGACGTGGTCGTGGCCGGGCTCGGCGTGGTGGTCCGCGGGCTCCGGGGGCGTGCCGTCGTGGATGATCTCGCCGTGGTGCACGACGACCGCGCGGGTGATCAGCGGTCGCAGCGGGCCGAGCTCGTGCGCCACGAAGACCACGGTGCCGCCCTGGTCGACGAAGCGGTGCAGGCACGCGGCGAACGCCTCCTGGCTGGCCGCGTCCACGCCGGCCGTCGGCTCGTCGAGGACCAGCAGCTCGGGTGCGCCGGCGAGGGCCCGGGCGATGAGGACCCGCTGCTGCTGACCGCCGGACAGCACGGACACGGGCTCGCGGGCGCGGTCGGCGAGACCGACGGCGGTGAGCGCCTCCTCGACGGCCCGCCGGTCGGCACGCGACGGTGGGCGCAGGAACCCGCGCCGGGCCAGGCGGCCCTCGGCGACGACCTCGCCCACCGTGGCGGGGACGCCGCTGCCGGCGCCGACGCGCTGCGGGACATACCCGAGCCGGTGCCACGCCCGGAAGCGCTTCAGCGCGGTGCCGAACAGGCGGACCTCGCCGCTCGCCAGGGGTACCAGACCCAGGGCCGACTTCACCAGGGTCGACTTGCCGGAACCGTTGGCCCCGAGGATCGCCACGACCTCGGCGGGGGCGACGCTCAGCGACACCCCGTCGAGCACAGGTCGGCCGTCATACGCGACGACGGCCCGGTCCACCTCAAGTACCACGCCGCCGAGCGTGCCTGATAATGGGAATCGTTGTCAACTTCAGGTGAGCTTCGCGACGGCGATGAACACGATCAGCCCCAGGATCATCACCCGCATCACCCGCGCCCGCGGCTGGTGCAGCGACCACGTCTGGGCGAGCAGCCACCCGGCGCCGGCCGCCAGGGCGAGCAGCAGCACGGCACCCACCGCGCCCGGCAGGACCAGGGCGACGAACACGAGCACGCCGACGCCGAGGAACGCCGCGGTCGGTTTGATCCGGCCCAGCCGGGTCAGCACTCGCTGGGTCATCTCGGGCAGGCTCCTCATGTCCGGCCGCGGGCGTCCGTATGCTCGCGGCATGCTGGTGGTGACAAGATTCGTGCTGGACGGCGACGACGAAGGCTTCGTCGAGCGTGCCCACACCGCGCTCGGCGCCCTCGCGGCCTGCCCAGGGTATCTCCGCGGGCGCCTGGCCCGCGCGTTCGACGACCCGGCGCACTGGAGCATCGTCACCGAGTGGCAGTCCGTCGGCGCCTACCGGCGGGCACTGTCGGCCTTCGACGTGAAGATGTACGCCACACCGCTGCTCGCCCAGTCCCTCGACGAGCCGTCGGCGTACGAGGAACTCGCCGAGGTCGCTCCCGGCGGTGCGCTCACGGTCACCGCGAGCGACCGCGCGTAGCCTTCCGCGGAGTTGGCTAATGTTGGGGGCATGATGCCCCCGCCGACCGAGGTGCCGGCACCGCCACCCGGCCCAGGCGTGGTGACGCCGTTCGCGTCGCCGCCCCGCGACCGGGACATGCGCGGCCTGTGGATCGGCCTCGGCGTCGGCGGGCTCGTCCTCGTGCTGTGCTGCGTCGGCGGGGTCCTCGGCGGCGGGTTCCTGTTCACCGGGCTCGAAGGCGTCGCCCGCTCCCAGATGGCCAGCGTCGTCAACGACTACCTGACCGCGGTGCGGGCCACGGACTACGAGACCGCCCGCGGGCAGCTGTGCCCCGAGCAGCAGCGCACCCACCCCGTCACGTGGTATGAGGCCGAGTATGAGCGCTCGGAGGTCACCGCCTTCACCGTCCACGAGGACGACGTCGACGTGAACCTCCTGCAGGTCCCGGCGACCGTGCAGCGCCGCGGCCAGGGCGAGACGCTCATGACCTTCACCATGCTGCAGCAGACGACCCGGTGGGTGATCTGCGGAGGGGTCGACTGATCCCGTCCCGCGGCACTGCGGTTAATCTGGTGCGGCCCGCCCGGGCGTAACCGTACCGTCGATGTGGACGTTGACGGTTTGCCCGTCCTGACCGACATTTCAGCACCGCCTTGCCGACAGCCAGTCGCCGCAAGGCCGAGGAGGAACCATGGCCGCCGATCGCATCGATTCCGTCGTCAGCCTCGCGAAGCGCCGCGGCTTTGTCTTCCCGTCCAGCGAGATCTACGGGGGCACCCGCTCCGCCTGGGACTACGGTCCCCTCGGCGTCGAGCTCAAGGACAACGTCCGCCGGCAGTGGTGGCGCACCATGGTCCAGCAGCGCGACGACATCGTCGGCCTGGACTCCGCGGTCATCCTCTCCCGCGACGTGTGGGTCGCCTCCGGCCACGTCGACGCGTTCGTCGACCCGCTGACCGAGTGCGCGTCGTGCCACAAGCGGTTCCGCGCCGACCACCTCGAAGAGGCGTTCGTCGAGAAGCACGGCGCCGACAAGCCCTTCGCCCTCGGCGAGATCAACTGCCCCAACTGCGGCAACAAGGGCACGTTCAGCGAGCCGCGCATGTTCAACGGCCTGATGAAGACTTACCTCGGCGCGGTCGAGAACGACGAGGGCCTGCACTACCTGCGGCCCGAGACCGCCCAGGGCATCTTCATCAACTACAAGAACATCGAGGGCGCCGCCCGTAAGAAGCCGCCGTTCGGCATCGCGCAGGTCGGCAAGAGCTTCCGCAACGAGATCACCCCCGGCAACTTCATCTTCCGCACGCGCGAGTTCGAGCAGATGGAGATGGAGTACTTCGTCGAGCCCGGCAAGGACGAGGAGGCCCACGAGTACTGGCTCCAGGAGCGCTGGAACTGGTATCTCGACCTCGGCCTCTCCGCCGACAACCTGCGCTTCTACGAGCACCCGAAGGAGAAGCTGTCGCACTACTCGAAGCGCACCGTCGACATCGAGTACCGCTTCCGCTTCGGCGGCCAGGAGTTCTCCGAGCTCGAAGGCATCGCCAACCGCACCGACTTCGACCTGACGACGCACTCCAAGCACTCCGGTGTCGACCTGTCCTACTTCGACCAGGAGAAGAAGGAGCGCTGGGTCCCCTACGTCATCGAGCCCGCCGCCGGCCTCACCCGCGCGGTCCTCGCGTTCCTGCTCGAGGCGTATGACGAGGACGAGGCGCCGAACACCAGCGGCAGCGTCGACAAGCGCACGGTCATGCGCTTCGACAAGCGGCTCGCCCCGGTCAAGGCCGCCGTCCTGCCGCTGTCGCGCAACGCGGACCTGTCGCCGAAGGCCCGTGACCTGGCCAAGCAGCTGCGCAAGCGGTGGACCGTCGACTTCGACGACGCGCAGGGCATCGGCCGGCGGTACCGTCGCCAGGACGAGATCGGCACGCCGTACTGCCTCACGGTCGACTTCGAGACGCTCAACGACAACGCCGTCACGGTCCGCGACCGGGACACGATGACGCAGGAGCGGGTGTCCCTCGACCAGGTCGAGACCTACCTGATCGAGCGGCTGCCGGGCTGCTAGAAGACGGTTCCGCCCGGTCGGCCGTTGCGGTCGGCGACGAGGCCGGCGAGGGTCGCGAGCGCGATCTCCGCCGGCGTCCTCGAGCCGATGTTCAGGCCGATCGGGCGGTGCACCCTGGCGATCTCCCCGTCCGGGACACCGAGGTCGCGCAGCGCCCGCACGTGCGGGCCCTCGTGTCGCGGGTTGCCCATGACCCCGATCCAGCGGGCCGGTGTGGCGAGGGCGTCCCTCAGCACGGCACCCAGCTCCGGACGGTCGTGATCGGTGACGACGATGTCGGTGCCGCCGTCGATGTCCGTGCCCGCGAGGTCCGGGTCCGCCAGGGCGACCCGGAAGCCCAGCGTCGTCGCGAAGTCGAGCAGGTGCGCGGCGACCGGCGTGTCGAACACGGCGACGATCGCCTTTTCAGGGCCTGTGCTCATGCGCTTCGTCTTTGCGTCATACCTGGACGGTAGCCTCCATGCGTGACTGTCACTCAGCAGACTTCCCCGGCGTCCGGCACTGACCGGCCGCGGCGGCGGATCGGCTCGGTCGAGGTGCTCGCCGCGCTGCTCGTCGTGGTGGTGCTGTTCCGCGGGCCGCTCACGAAGTCGCTGTCGGCGCCCGCGCTGCAGACCTGGCTGACCGTGTTCGTGTCGGTCATGACCCAGGCGATCCCGTTCCTGGTGTTCGGGGTCGTGCTGTCGGGGATCATCGCGGTCTTCGTGCCGCCGTCGTTCTTCGCCAAGGCCCTGCCGAAGCACCCCGCGCTCGCCGTGCCGACCGCGAGCGTCGCCGGTGTCGTCCTGCCCGGCTGCGAATGCGCGTCCGTGCCCGTCGCCGGCGCCCTCGTCCGCCGCGGCGTGACCCCCGCCGCCGCGTTCGCGTTCCTGCTCGCCTCGCCGGCGGTCAACCCGATCGTCCTCGTCTCGACCGCGGTCGCGTTCCCCGGCCAGCCCCGCGTCGTCGTCGCCCGCGCCCTCGCCAGCCTCGTCGTCGCGTGCGCGATGGGCTGGCTGTGGCAGTCGTTCGGCAAGGGCAGCTGGCTGCGCATGCCGTCCCGTGCCCACCTCGACGGCATGGACAAGTGGCCGGCGTTCTGGGCCAGCATCCGGCACGACGTGCTGCACGCCGGCGGGTTCCTCGTCATCGGCGCCGCGTCGGCGGCCGTCATCGCCGTCGTCGTGCCCAAGTCCTGGCTCGCGCACCTCGCCGCCGACCCGTTCGTCGCGATCCTCGTGCTGGGCCTGCTCGCCGTCCTGCTGTCCATCTGCTCGGAGGCCGACGCGTTCGTCGCCGCCTCCCTGACCCAGTTCTCCATGACCGCCCGCCTGGCGTTCATGGTCGTCGGCCCGATGATCGACCTGAAGCTCTTCGCCATGCAGGCGGGCATCTTCGGCCGCGCCTTCGCCCTGCGCTTCGCCCCGGCGACGTTCGTGCTGGCCATCGCGGTCTCCGCGGTCGTGGGGACGATCCTGCTGTGACCCACCGCCCCGATCTCACCTCTGGCCGTGCCGCTCCGCCCGGGCGCGCGGCCGTCGCCCCTGGCGCGGGCGCGCGGTGTGGCTTGGTGCTGGTCGGTCGCGGTGTCGGCTGTTGTGGGGACGATCCTGGCGTGGCTCGCCGACCCGACCCTGCTCCCGGCCGTGCCGCTTCGACCGGGCGATCAGCCGTCGCTCCTGGCGCTGGTGCGGGTGCGCGGCGCGGCTCAATGCGGGGCGGTCATGGTCTCGGCCGTCGTGGGGACGATCCTGGCGTGGCTCGCCGACCCGACCCTGCTCCCGGCCGTGCCGCTTCGACCGGGCGATCAGCCATTGCTCCTGGCGCTGGCGCTGGCGCTGGCGCTGGTGTGGGTGTGCGGTTCGGCTCGGTTCGGCTCGGTCGTGGTCTCGGCCGGCGTCGGGACGGTCCTGTCTCGGCTCACCGACCTGGTCCCACCTCTGGTCGTGGCGTTTCGGCGGGGCGCGCGGCCGTCGTTCCTGGCGCGGGCGCGCGGTGTGGCTTGGTGCGGGCCGGTCGCGGTGTCGGCCGTCGTGGGGACGATCCTGTCGTGGCTCGCCGACCCGACCCTGCCCCTTCGACCGGGCCAGCGGCCGCCGCTCCTGGGGGCGTCGGTTGTGCCTCGGCCCGGGGCGGTTCGGGTTGTGGCGGGCGTCGCCGTGGCGGTGGTGTCGTGAACGGTCGGCTGAGTGGTGCCGGGTGCGGGTCGCGGGTGCGCCTTTCGTCGGTGCGGGGTGCGGCTCGGCTTGGGGTGCTTCGGGTCGGAGCGGGAGTCGTCGTAGCGGTGGTGGTGCCGTGAACGGGCCGGTGATCGGTGCAGGGTGCGGGTCGCCGGGCGGTGGTGTGCCGGTGGTGGGTGTGAGTGCGGTCGGAATGTCCACGGCAGGTGGGATGGTGTCGATGTGAACAGGCAGGCGCAGGCCGTCATTCTGCTGCTGATCGGGGGTGCGGTGCTGCGGGCCAGCCTCACCGACCAGTACCTGAACTACGTCAAGCCCGGGCTTCAGCCGTATCTGGTCCTGTCCGGGGTGATCCTGGTGGTCGCCGGGGTCTTCTCGCTCTGGTATGAGCTGCGCCCCGCCCGGGCCGTCGCCACCGCCGGGCCCGTTGCCGGCAGCGGCGAGCACGACCAAGACCAAGAGCACGGGCACGGACACGGCGACGGGCACTCGGATGACGACGGGCACGGGCACGGGGCGGGCGGGCCGAAGGTGGCCTGGCTGCTGCTGGCGCCGGTGTTCGGGCTGCTGCTGGTCGCGCCGCCGGCGCTCGGGTCGTATGCGGCGAACCGGTCCGGGTCGGCGCTGGTGGAGAAGTCCGACTTCGCGCCGCTGCCCGCCGGTGACCCGGTCAAGCTGACGATGCTCGACTACGCGTCCAGGGCGGTGTTCGACAAGGGGGTGTCGCTCGGGGAGCGGCGGGTCGAGCTGACCGGGTTCGCGATGCGCGGGCCGGAGGGCACCTGGCTGCTGGCGCGGATGATGGTCAGCTGCTGCGCCGCCGACGCCCGGCCGGTGAAGGTGGCGCTGGCGGGGGAGCTGCCCGGCGGGCTCGGCGAGGAGCAGTGGCTGCGGGTGACCGGCAGGTACACGGGCCGGCAGGTGAAGGACACCGTCAACGGGGAGACGATCCCGTTCATCGAGGTGGCGGAGGTCACGTTGATCGCGGCGCCCGCTGAGCAGTACGAGTCGTAGATGGAGTTCAGACGTCCGACCCTGCTGGTGCTCGTCCGGCACGCCGAGTCGGCCCGCAACCAGGCGAAAAAGGGCAGCGTGTATTTCGCCGACGCCGCGGCGCGGCAGGTGGTGCGCGGCGTGCCCGACCATCTCATCGATCTGACGGCCGACGGGCACAAGCAGGCGGCGCAGACCGGGCACGCGATCCGGGACCGGTTCGGGGTGTTCGACTACGTGTACACGAGCGGCTATGCGAGGACGGTGCAGACCGCCGAGGGGATTCTCGGTGCGTACACGGCGCAGGAGCGCGACCGGATGCGGGTGCGCACCAACCTCTTCATCCGTGAGCGCGACCCCGGCTTCGCCTACGACATGACGACCGCCGAGGCGGAAGCGGCGTTCCCGTGGCTGAACGAGTACTGGCAGACGTTCGGCGGGTTCATGGCGCGCCCGCCGGGCGGGGAGAGCCTCGCTGACGTGACGGGGCGGGTCCACACGTTCCTGGACACGCTGTTCCGCGACCGGGCCGGCCAGAAGATCATGGTCGTGACGCACGGCGGGACGTTGCGGTGTTTCAGGTTCCTGCTGGAGCGGTGGGACTACCAGCGGGCCCAGCGCTGGCCCGACGGGGAGAGCCCCGCCAACTGCGGCGTGACGACGTATCGGCTCGCCGGGTCGGGCGAGCAGCTGGAGCTGGAGGACTACAACCGCGTGTACTGGACGGTGGGCTCGGCGACCGACGGCATCTGACACCCGCCCGGATCGGGACGGCCGGCCGGCCGTCCTGAGTCCATGGGTCGAAAAGCCGTCGAGCGAGACGGCGGGCGAGCGGGTCCGGGGAAGGGGCGACCGTGCCCCATCGGGCCGATCAAGCGGGTGTACGGTGTGCGCGTCGATGGGGGAGAGCGATGCACATCAGCTTCACGGTCGAGCCGGATCAGGCCCGGGCTCGTCGTGCGATCCAGACCACCATGGGTGGGAAGCTGATGCGGATGTACGTGTTCGGCGGGGTGCTCGCCGTGGCCGGGATCGCGATGTTCGTCAACGACATCCCGTCCGGGGCGGCGCCGACGGTGCTCGGGGCGGGGCTGCTGTGCTTCCCGTGGCTGGTGTCGCGGGCGGCGGCGCAGGCGAGGACCGGCCTGCTCGGCGAGACGGTGACGTACGAGCTGACGGACACCGACATCCAGGCGCACACCAAGAGCCTCAACATGGGGTATCGCTGGGAGTCGGTGCAGACGGTCCGGGAGACGCCCGAGTTCTGGGTCGTGACGGTCGCCGGGATCAACCCGCTCGTGCTGCCGTGGACGAAGCTGCCGCCCGCCGACGCGGCGACGGTGCGGGCGTTCCTGGTGTCGCGCGGGCTGCTCGGGCACAAGCACGCCACGACCTGAAAGCAGGCCGCGACGTGACGGCTCAGGCGCGGCGGTCGGCGAGCGCCAGGAAACGGGACTCGCCGTCGTCGTAGGTGGTGAGGTGCCAGCCCGCCGCGGCGGCCGCCGCGGTCAGCGGGACCTCGGCGAGCGGGTCGTCGGGGCGCAGGACCCGGCCGTGGCGGGCGGCGAGCGCGGCCCGGCCCGTCGGGTGGAAGAGGACGAGACGCCCGCCGGGTTTCGTGACGCGGGCGAGCTCGCGCAGGCCGTCGACCGGGTCCGGCAGGTGCATGACGAGGCCCGCGGCGAAGACGGCGTCGACGCTGCCCGAGGCGAACGGCAGCCGCCCCGCGTCGGCGAGGACCAGCCCGCCGTTGCCCTTCCCGCGGGCCACGGCCAGCATCTGCGGGGTGTGGTCGAGACCGACGGCGAGTCCGGCGGGGCCGACCGCGGCGCGCAGCGCGGGCAGGGCGCGGCCGGTGCCGCAGCCGGCGTCGACGACGATCCCGCCCGGCGGCAGCGCGGCGGCGGCGACCGCGGCGGCGTAGGCGGGCAGGTCGTCGCCGAACTTCGCGTCCCACGTGCCCGCGCGGACACCGAAGAAGGCACGGGACTCCACGAGGTACCAGCGGCGCCGGTCGAGCAGGCGCGCGGCGACGTGCCGGATCACCGGCCAGCCGGGGTCGTGCAGGTCGACGACGACGTCGGCGGTGTCGCCCCTGGCGCCGTCGGCGGTGTGCTCCCGGCGCGACGTGCGCAGCCACACCACGACGTCCCAGCCGCCGTCCGGCGGGCAGCCCCGCGCCGCGGCGCCGTCGGCCAGGCGCACGGACCCGGCGGGAGCGGCGGACGGCAGGCGGGTGCAGGGACGGCCGGCGGCCAGCAACGCCGCGGCGAGCCGGTCGGCCGTGGGGCCCGTGGCGGCGTCGGTGCCGTCGACGACCACCGAGACGCCGCCCGCCGGCACCGCCTCGACGAGCAGGGCCATGACCTCGTCCCACCGGTCCTGTGTCATGGGTCCATCATGCAGAACGGGCCGCCTGACATCATGGGCCGGTGCGAAAGGTACTGATCATCGGAATCGGCGCGGGCGACCCGGACCACGTCACCGTGCAGGCGGTCAACGCCATGAACGCCGTCGACGTGTTCTTCGTGCTCGACAAGGGTGACACGACCGCGGACCTGACCGGGGCGCGGCGGGAGATCTGCGACCGGTTCGCCACGGAGCGGCCGTTCCGGACGGTGGTCATCGCCGACCCGCCCCGCGACAGGGTCGCCGCCGACTACGAGGGCGCGGTGCGGGACTGGCGCGACGAGCGGGCGCGGCTGATCGAGGAGGCGCTGCTGACCCACCTCGGGGACGGCGCCGTCGGCGGCATCCTCGCCTGGGGGGACCCGGCGTTGTACGACGGCACGATCCGCATCCTCGACACGATCGCCGCGCGGGGCAACGTCGCCGTCGACTACGAGGTCATCCCCGGTATCACCAGCGTGCAGGCGCTGACCGCCCGGCACCGGATCATGCTGAACCGGGTCGCCGGACCCGTCCACATCACCACGGGCCGCCGGCTCGCCGCGGGCTGGCCCGAGGGCTGCGACGACGTCGTCGTCATGCTCGACGCCGACCTCGCCTGCCGCCGGTACCGCGACGAGGACGTCGACATCTACTGGGGCGCGTACCTCGGCACCCCGGACGAGCTGCTGGTCGCCGGGCGGCTCGGCAAGGTCCTCGACGAGATCGAGACGGTCCGCCGGGAGGCCCGCGCCCGCAAGGGCTGGATCATGGACACCTACCTGCTCCGCCGGGTCTAGGCGGCCCGCTCGGCGACCGCCGCGGCCGAGGCGTGGCCCTGGACGGCGTGGCCCTGGATGACGGCGTGGCCCTGGATGAGGCGCAGCCGCGCGGGGGCCGGCGGCGCGTCGGGGACGGCGTCGAGGCCCGGCGGCCGCCCGAACCGGCGCGGCGGGCGCCGCCGGTCGGCGGGTGGCCCGCCCGGGTCGAGCGCCGGCCGGGACAGCGCCACGACGATCGCGTACCCGGCGAGGACGAACCCGTGGCTGACCAGCCGCGCCGTCTCCACCGCCCCGGCCAGGAGGTCGTTGGCGGACAGCAGCGCGAGCAGGGCCACGAACGCGGTCAGCATCGGCAGCGCGCCCGAGGGCGTCGCCCGCCGGGTCGCGATCCAGGCGAACCCGGCGCCGATCGCCACGTTCCAGGCCGCCGACTCGTGGAACACGTGCCCGGCCTGGTGCACGTGCGCGGTCGCCGCGTTCGCCGCCTGGGCGATCCCCAGCACGAACTGCGCCGCGCCGAAGACCCCGAGCAGGACGCGCAGCCCGTACCCCAGCCGCCGCCGCGACCGCGAAGGAGCCGGGGAGAACCCGGCCAGCAGGCGTTCCGCCGGGGCCGGCACGGCGGGCAGGGGGCGCAGCCGGGCGAGCCGCGTCGCCGCGAACGCGTCCTGCTGCCACTGCCGGCACGCACCGCACTGCGCCAGGTGCGCGTCGACCAGCGCCGGCGCGACCGGCTCGTCCTCGCCGTCCATCCGCGCGGACAGCGCCTCCCGGAACCGCATGCACGTCACGGACAGGTAGTCGCCGTCACAGGCGGAGAAGTTCCCCGCGTGGCTAACATTGCCCCCGGAATCGACGAAGATCACGGGGGTTGGGATGCGGTACCGCACATTCGGGCACACCGGGCTGCGCGTCTCGGAGCTGTTCCTGGGCGCGATGACGTTCGGTGAGCAGGGCGGCGTCGGCGCGCCGATCGAGGAGTGCCGCAAGATCCTCGACGCGTACGCCGACGCGGGCGGCAACGTCGTCGACACCGCCATCAACTACCGCGGCGGCGCCAGCGAGGAGTTCCTCGGCGAGCTCCTCGACGGCCGCCGGGACCGGTTCGTGCTGGCCACGAAGTACAGCGTCACCCGCGACGCGGCCGACCCCAACGGCGGCGGCAACCACCGCAAGAACCTGCGCCTGTCGCTGGAGACGAGCCTGCGCCGGCTGCGCACCGACCACGTCGACGTCTACTGGGTGCACATGTGGGACCGGCACACGCCGGTCGAGGAGACGATGCGCGCCCTCGACGACGCCGTACGCGCCGGGAAGGTCCTGCACGTCGGCATCTCCGACGCGCCCGCCTGGGTCGTCGCGCGGGCCAACACGCTCGCGCAGTGGCGCGGCTGGACCCCGTTCGCCGGCCTCCAGGTGCCGTACAGCCTGCTGAACCGCGACATCGAGCGGGAGCTGCTGCCGATGGCGGAGTCGTTCGGGATGACCGTCGCCGCGTGGAGCCCGCTCGGCGGCGGGGTGCTCAGCGGCAAGTACACCGGCGGCAGCTCCCCGACGAAGCGCCTCGACCCGGACTCGATCTCCGCGCACGACCTGGGCGTCGCGCGGGCCGTGCAGGCCGCGGCGGACGAGCTCGGCGTCACCCCGTCGCAGGTCGCGCTCGCCTGGACCCGGGTACGCTCGCGGGCCGTGCACCCGATCGTCGGCGCCCGGTCCCTCGAGCAGCTCACCGACAACCTCGGCGCCCTGGACGTCGAGCTGCCGCCCGAGGTCGTCGCCGGGCTCGAAACGGCGACGGGGTTCAGGCCCGGCTTCCCCACGGACTTCATCGAGCAGAACACCCGGTGGGTGTTCGGGGCGGCCGCGGTCGTCGATCAGCCGGCGGATCCGATCGGCTAGCCTGGCATCGTCGTTCGTGAACGCGAGGGGAGTCGGCCGTGGCCGGACAGGACCGCATCGACACGTCGGTGCCGCACCCGGCCCGCCGGTACAACTACTGGCTCGGCGGCAAGGACCACTTCGCCGCCGACCGGGCCTCCGGCGACGAGATCGCCGCCGCGTTCCCGACCGTCCGCACGGCGGTGCTCGCCAACCGGGCGTTCCTGCGTTCCTCCGTGCGGTTCCTGGCGGAGGAGGCGGGCGTCCGGCAGTTCCTCGACATCGGCACCGGCCTGCCGGTCCCCGACAACACGCACGAGCTCGCGCAGCGCGCCGACCCGACGTCCCGCGTCGTCTACGTCGACAACGACCCGATCGTGCTGACCCACGCGCGGGCGCTGCTCACCGGGACACCGGAAGGCCGCACCGCATACCTGGAAGCGGACCTGCGCGACCCGGACGCGATCCTCTCGCACCCGGACCTGCGGGCGACCCTCGACCTGGACCGGCCGGTCGGCCTGCTGCTCGTGGCGATCCTGCACTTCATCCACACCGACGAGGTGGCCCTGCCGATCGTGCGGACCCTGCTGGACGCGCTGCCGTCCGGCAGCTACCTGGCCGCCACGAACGCGACCGTCGACTTCGCCGACGAGGCGGGCGCCGCGGCGTACCGGGCGATGTTCGCCGCCGGGCGCACCGACGGGTACGCGCGCACGGCGGAGCAGTTCGGCGCCTTCTTCGAGGGCCTGGACCTGGTCTCGCCGGGCATCGTCCCCGTCTGCGACTGGCGCGGCGCCTACCCGGACGCCACCCCCGCCGACGTCGCCATCTACGCCGCGGTGGGCCGCAAACCCTGACAAAGGGTTTCCCGGCGCGGGGTGACCGGGTAGAGGTCCGGTCATGAAGGCGAACCCGGTCCCGCCCGTCCTTGCCGCCGCTGCCGCATTGACCCTGCTCACCGCGTGCGGCTCGACGGATCCGTCCACAACGCCGTCCGCCGCCGGCTCCACCGCCGCTTCCGCCACCGGTTCGGCCGCCGCTTCCGCTTCCGCGGCGGCTTCCGGTGTACCGGCGCCGAGCGGGACCGACCCGGTCCTGGCCGGGCGGCGGAAGGTCGTCATCGTGCCGGTCGGGTCGTTCGAGTCGATCCTCGCCGTCGACGCCACGGGCCGGCTGACGCTCACCGACGGCGACACCGACAAGGGCCTGTTCGTGCTGACCCCGGACGGCACCGGCAAGCACCGGATCACGACGCCGGCCCCGCCGTCCTGCATGGGCGTCAAGAACAACGGCGCCGCCCCGCTGACGGTCGTCGCGGCCACCTGCGACCCCGCGGCGACGGGGCAGCTGTTCGCCCTCGAACAGCGCAAGGAGAAGGACGGTCAGGGCCGTCCCACGTACGCGATCAGCTCCGCCGGCGGCGTCTACCTGCGCACCGGCCGCGACGGGCTGATCGCCGAGGAGCTCGGCGACGCGGGCCCGCCGACCACGTTCGCGTTCGTCGACAACGGCCCGGCCACGTAGTCGCGGACCGTGGTGGGCGGCCGGCCGAGGAGCTGCTCGACGTCGTGGGTGAGCCGGTCGTACCGGCCCTCGCGATGCAACCGGACCATCGTGAGCAGGTGGTCGCGCAGGTGCTCCGGCAGGTGCAGCGGCGTCAGCACCTCGTCGACCCACTCCTGGAGCGGGACGTCGACGTAGGTGATCGTCCGCCCCAGCGCGGCCGAACACTCCGCCGCCATCGCCGTCATGTCCTCCGAGCGCGCGCCGGTCAGCTCGTACACCTTCCCGATGTGCGGCCCGGGCGCCGTGAGGACCGCGGCGACGACCCCGGCGACGTCCCGCGCCGCGACCGGCGACGTGCGCGCCGCCCCGAACGGCAGCCGCAGCTCGCCGCCCCTGAGCCCGGCGAAGATCGGGTTCTCCAGGAAGACGGTCGGCCGCACGTGCACGACCGGCAGCCCCGACCAGTCCAGGACCCGCTCACCGAGCCACTGCAACCGGTGCTGCGCCGACTCCCCGGTGCTGGTCAGCGTCATCTCCGACACCGTCATCTGCGACATGTTCACCAGCGCCACGAGGTCCTGCCGCCGCTCACCCGCCGCCGCGGCGACGGTGACGGTGGCCCTCAGGTAGCTCGCCGCCACACTCATGCCGAAGTACACCCGCCCGCACCCGTCCAGCGCCCGCACGACGTCACCCGCGTCGGTGAGATCCCCGGCGACGACCTCGGCCCCGGTCGCCCGCAACGCCTCGGCCCGCTCGTCCTCCCGGTGCACGAACGCCCGCACCGGCACGTCCCGCTCGCGCAGCAGCTCCACGACGGTCCGGCCGACCGACCCCACCCCGCCGGCCGCCCCGGTGACGAGCACCATGTCCATGCCCCCATGCTCGGCGGCCGCCGCCCGTGCGGCACCACCCCGCGGGGTCAATGCCGGCCCTGCACCTCGCGTGCCCCGGCGGGGGTCTCGCGTGCCCCGGCGGGGGTCTCGCGCGCCCCGGCACGGGTCTCGCGTGCCCCGGCACGGATGACGAGCAGGTTGAGCAGTCCGATGACCAGGAACAACCCGACCGGTCCGACCACCCCGACGCCGTTGCCCAGCACCGCCAGCACCACGATCGTGGCGAGGGCGGCGACGGTCTCGCCGTACGCGAGGGCGACGCTGACGGTCGTGAGCTTCCGGCTCCACGCCCGGTGCCGCCCGAACGCGGCCACGCCGAGACCCAGGTAGACGACCCCGAGGACCGCGGCGAGGACCGGCATCATGACGAGCGCCCGGTCCCCGGTCTCCGCGGCGAAGACCCCCACGACCCAGGTGAACGGAATCATCAGCAGCCCGGCCGCCACCAGCGCCGCCGGGCCGAACGCCCCTGCCTGCCCACGCCCAGTCATCGAATCCCCCTGATCGGTGCCCGACACGGTACTGCCCGATCCGCGCCGGTACGTGGATGTGTCGCCGATCGGTCGGCCCGCTGTTCGGCCGACCACGGATGTCTGGTCGGCCAACTGGGCGCTCTATGCGGTTGTCAGGTTGAACGCGAAGTATGAGTACTTTTGTCTGCTTCAAGCCGGAAATTTACCTACCGTAGTCGCATCGTCACAAACAAGGGGGATCGTGATGCGCAACATGCAGCGAATGACGGCGATGGCCGGGATGGTGCTGGCCGCCGGCGCGGTGATCGGGATGGGCGCCTCAGCGGCGTCGGCCGCCACCGTCCAGGACGGTAAGAGCACGGTCGCGCAGCCCCGCCCGGGCGGCAACGACCACCCGGGCGACGGGCGCGGCGGCGACGGCCGGGGCGGCGACGGCCGGGGCGGCGACGGCCGGGGCGGCGACGGCCGCTGGCACGGCAGCTGGGACGGCCACCGCCACGGCGGCTGGGTCCAGTCCTGGACCGTGCGCACGTTCCAGAACAAGCGCGCGTGCAACTTCGCCGGCTGGATCGGCGAGCAGCGCGGCCTCTGGGACGACTCCGACTGCTACCGGGTCGGCCGGGGCAACAAGTACATCCTCGTCGCCCACGAGTACGGCGGCCGTCGGCACCGCTGACCCGCCCCACCGGGCGCCGTGAGGGCCCGGGCCGCGCGGTCGAGGCCCGTCGACGGGTGCGGCAACCACAGGCGGCCGGGATGCGACTTCCGCATCCCGGCCGCTGCCGTTTCCGGCCGGCGTGCCCCGGCGAGCCGAACTTTGCGATCTGGCGACTACTGATCGTAGTATCTGGTCGATACAACACTCATGACATATGATGTCAGGGACATGTTCGGAGGCGCGACGTGGCGTGGACGATCGTGGTGGTCGAGCCAGTGCGCTCATGGCTTCATGATCTGCGACATTCCGATCGGCGGACCTTGACGCTGATCAGCGCGGCGGTCGATGCGCTCGCGGTGGAAGGTCCCGCGTTGGGTCGGCCGCTGGTGGACACGGTTCGAGGCTCCAGGCTTGCGAACTTGAAGGAGTTGCGACCCGGTTCGGCCGGCGCGAGCGAGGTCCGGTTGTTGTTCGTCTTTGATCCGGTACGGCAGGCAGTGCTGCTCGTCGGTGGGGACAAGGCGGGCAACTGGCAGGGTTGGTACAGAACAGCGATACCGATTGCCGAAGCGGCGTAAGCCGAGCATCTGCAGCGGTTGCACGAGAAAGACGGTGAGCAGTGATGGACCACCTCAAGGATCCGCAGGCCATCTCCTGGGACGACATGAAGGCCGAGCTCGGCTTCACCGAGGCTGAGCGCGAGGAGATCCAAGCTGGCGCTCAAGAGCTGATCGCGCAGGCGCGCGCCTACCGGCTGGCCGAGGTCCGCCGCCGGCAGCACGCGACACAGACGGACATCGCGAAGGTGATGGGCGTGACGCAGGCCCGGGTGTCCCGGATCGAGAAGGGCGAGATCTCGCGCAGCGAGGTCGACACGCTCGCCGCCTACGTCCAGGCCCTCGGCGGCAAGTTGAAGATAATCGCCGATTTCGGCGACGAGTCGTACGTGCTCGGCTGAGACCTGCCTGACGTTCTGGACCGTCGGAGTCGGTACTGCCCTTCAAGGCGGGAGGCTGCTGCCGAAGCGTCAGCCGCCGCTGTCGTCGAGTTCTGCGCCCTCGGGGATGGTCTCGTCGTCGCGGTCGGCCAGCCAGTCCTGGGGGAGGACCACCTTTGCCGGGGTGCCGGTGCGGCCCCTGGGCTGGCCGAGGATCTCGCGGGGGAACGGCACGTCCGGGTCGAGTTGTGCCAGCAGGGCGCCGAGTTCGGCCAGGGACGACGAGGTGGCCATGGCGGCGCGGAGTTCGCCGCCGGCGGGGAAGCCCTTCAGGTACCAGGCGACGTGCTTGCGGAAGTCGGTCACGCCTTCCTTCTCCCGGCCCCACCATTCGACGAGCAGCGTCGCGTGGCGGAGCATCAAGGCGGCGACCTCGCCCTGGGTGGGGAAGGCGCGGTCGGTGCGGCCGGCGAAGGCGGCGGCGAGGTCGGCGAAGAGCCAGGGGCGGCCGAGGCAGCCGCGGCCGATCACGACGCCGTCGCAACCCGTCCGGGACATCATCTCCAGCGCGTCTGACGCCTCCCAGATGTCGCCGTTGCCGAGGACGGGGATGTCCAAAGTGGACTTCAACGCGGCGATGGCGTCCCAGTTGGCCGTACCTGAGTAGCGCTGGGCGGCGGTGCGGGCGTGCAGGGCGACCCACGCGACACCGGCGTCCTGGGCGATGCGGCCCGCGTCGAGCATCGTGACGTGGTCGTCGTCGATGCCGATGCGCATCTTGACGGTGACCGGGACGTCGCCCGCGGCGGCGACGGCGGAGCGGACGATGTCGCCGAACAGCTTGCGTTTCCAGGGGAGGGCGGAGCCGCCGCCGCGGCGGGTGACCTTCGGGACGGAGCAGCCGAAGTTCATGTCGATGTGGTCGGCCAGGTCCTGCTCGACGACCATCTCGACGGCCTTGCGGATGGTGGCGGGGTCCACGCCGTACAGCTGGAGGCTCCGCGGCTTCTCGGCCGCGCCGAACTGGATCATGCTCATGGTCTTGGGGTTGCGTTCGACCAGAGCGCGGGTGGTGATCATCTCGCAGACGTAGAGGCCGGCGCCCTGTTCGCGGCACAGTTGCCGGAAGGCCACGTTGGTGATGCCCGCCATCGGGGCGAGGACCACCGGCGGGTCGATGACATAGGGACCGAGCTTCAGCGTCACGTGTCCGAGCATGCCATGCCGCGCCGCTCGACGGTGTGCTGGCCGCGCGCAGGAACGATGCTCGGTCGTGCGCGAAAACGGGCCGCATGTAGCAGCAGTACGCATCTCGACGTGCGGCAACGCGGAAAGCCGTAAACCGGACATGACCATGAACGATGCGCGAAGCTGCTTGATGGAGCGCTCCCAGATGCACCCGTAAGAGGCACTTGTGCCGTTCCTTGTGCGACTTGTCTCAAGGCGATGCCAAAGCTCCGGAGGCCGCTTTACGGTGTCCGGCACATGGGAACCCTAACGATGGCTCAGTGCTCACCATGGAGGCTTCAGTGGAGAAGTTCGTCTATGACTTCGAAGAGGGTAACCGCGATCTCAAGGACCTGCTCGGCGGCAAAGGGGCGAACCTCGCCGAGATGACCAACCTCGGCCTGCCCGTGCCGCCGGGGTTCACCATCACCACCGACGCCTGCCGCGCGTACCTCAGGACGGGTGACCTGCCCGAGGGGATGGACCGGCAGGTCGGTGAGCACCTGGCCGCGCTCGAGGCGAAGATGGGCCGCAAGCTCGGCGACCGGCACGACCCGCTGCTCGTCTCGGTGCGCTCGGGCGCGAAGTTCTCGATGCCCGGCATGATGGAGACGGTGCTCAACGTCGGGCTCACCGACAGCAGCGTCGACGGGCTCGCCGCGCAGGCCGGCGGCGACGAGCGCTTCGCCTGGGACTCCTACCGGCGACTGATCCAGATGTTCGGCAAGACCGTGTGCGAGGTGCCCGGCGAGGAGTTCGAGCACGCCCTCGACGACGCGAAGCACGCCGCGAGGACGAAGGACGACCTGGGCCTCGACGCCGCCGCGCTGAAGACGCTCGTCGAGAAGTACAAGGAGATCTTCCGCGCGCACACCGGCCGCGACTTCCCGCAGGACCCGCGTGAGCAGCTCGACCTCGCCGTCGGCGCCGTCTTCGGCTCGTGGAACGCCGACCGCGCCGTGCTGTACCGGCGGCAGGAGCGGATCCCGACCGACCTCGGCACGGCCGTCAACGTCGTCGCGATGGTCTTCGGCAACCTGGGCGCCGACTCCGGCACCGGCGTCGCCTTCACCCGTGACCCCGCGACCGGTGAACCCGGCGTCTACGGCGACTACCTCGCCAACGCCCAGGGCGAGGACGTCGTCGCCGGCATCCGCAACACCACGCCGCTGGAAGGCCTCGCGACGAAGAACAAGCAGGCCTACGACGAGCTGATGGCCATCATGGCGAAGCTCGAGGAGCACTACCGGGACCTGTGCGACATCGAGTTCACGATCGAGCGCGGCAAGCTGTGGATGCTGCAGACCCGGGTCGGCAAGCGGACCGCGGCGGCGGCGTTCGTCATCGCCACGCACCTCGTCGACGAGGGTGTCATCGACATGGACGAGGCGCTGCGCCGGGTCAACGGCGCCCAGCTCGCGCAGCTGATGTTCCCGACGTTCGACCTGTCACAAGAGCCGGCGCAGCTCACCCGGGGCGTCGGCGCGTCACCGGGCGCGGCCGTCGGCAAGGCCGTGTTCGACGCCAAGCACGCCGTCGCCATGGCCAAGGAGGGGGAGCAGGTCATCCTGGTGCGCCGGGAGACCAACCCCGACGACCTGCCCGGCATGATCGCCGCCCAGGGCATCCTGACCAGCCGCGGCGGCAAGACCTCGCACGCCGCCGTGGTCGCCCGCGGCATGGGCAAGACGTGCGTATGCGGCGCCGACGACCTCGACGTCAACCTCCACAAGGGACAGTTCACGGTGGACGGTCACGTCGTCTCCGAGGGCGACGTCATCTCCGTCGACGGCACCACCGGCCGGGTCTACCTAGGCGAGGTGCCCGTCCAGCCGTCGCCGGTCGTGCAGTACTTCGAAGGCACCCTCGACGCGGAGGCCGACCCCCTGGTCAGCGCGGTGCACCGGATCCTCACCCACGCCGACGGCAGCCGGCGGCTGAAGGTGCGCACCAACGCCGACACCGGCGAGGACGCGGCGCGGGCCCGCCGCTTCGGCGCGCAGGGCGTCGGGCTGTGCCGCACCGAGCACATGTTCCTCGGCGAGCGCCGCGCCCTCGTCGAGCGGCTGATCCTGGCCCGCGACCCGCAGGCGCGCGACGCGGCCCTGGCCGAGCTGCTGCCGCTGCAACGGGACGACTTCGTCGAGCTGTTCCGGGAGATGAAGGACCTGCCGGTCACCGTGCGGCTGATCGACCCGCCGCTGCACGAGTTCCTGCCGCCCCTGGAAGACCTGGCCGTCAAGGTCGCCGTCGCCGAGGAGCGCGGGCAGGATCCCGGCCACGACAAGGACCTCCTGGACGCCGTACGCCGGATGCACGAGGAGAACCCGATGCTGGGGCTGCGCGGCGTGCGCCTCGGCCTGGTCATCCCCGGGCTGTTCGCGATGCAGGTCCGGGCGATCGTCGAGGCCGCCGCGCAGGTCGACGGCGCCCGCCCGGAGATCATGGTGCCGCTCGTCGGTGCCGTGCAGGAGCTGGAGACGATCCGCGCCGAGGCGGAGAAGATCATCGGCGAGCACGACGTCGAGGTGAAGATCGGCACGATGATCGAGGTGCCGAGGGCCGCGCTGACCGCGGGCGACATCGCCCAGGCCGCCGACTTCTTCTCGTTCGGGACCAACGACCTGACCCAGATGGGCTGGGGCTTCTCCCGCGACGACGTCGAGGGCGCGTTCTTCTGGCGGTACCTCGAGCTCGGCATCTTCGGGGTGTCGCCGTTCGAGTCCATCGACCGCGACGGCGTCGGGCGGCTCGTGCGCATCGCCGTCGACGAGGGCCGGGCGGCCCGGCCGGAGCTGCACTTCGGGGTCTGCGGCGAGCACGGCGGCGACCCCGAGTCGGTGCACTTCTTCCACGAGGTCGGCCTCGACTACGTGTCGTGCTCACCGTTCCGGGTGCCCGTGGCACGGTTGGAGGCCGGCCGCGCGGCCGTGACCGAGCAGTCGACCTCCGACACCCGTTGACAGCGGACGATCAGACGTCGAGCTCCTCTTCGATGCGGGCGAGGTGGTGCCGGGCCAGCGCGAGGTTGGCCCGGGACCGCAGCAGGGCGAGGTAGAGGAACAGCCCCTTGCCCGAGCGGCCGGTGACCGGCCTGATCAGGTGGTACTGGTTGTTCAGCGTGATCAGGATGTCCTCGATGCCGTCCTTGAGGTTGAGCATCTCGATGGTGCGCATCTTGGCCCGGACCACGTCGGTGTTGCCGGCCGCCGCCACGGTCAGGTCCAGGTCCTTCGAACCGCCGAGCACGCCGAGCGCCATGCCGCTGTTGTAGTCCACCAGGGCGACGCCGACAGCGCCGTCGATGGTCATGAGTTCCTTGAGCGCAGTTTCCATGTCCGCCATGGCTACCTCCGTGAGCTTGGTGGTGGGGGGAGTGTCGCTTGGTATGGGGTTCTGTTCGTTCGTTCGTCTCGGTCGCCGGTGGACCCCGCCGCCGCGGCCTACCATCGGGCCGGCTCCGGGATCGCCTGGGCGAAGCTGAGCGCGGCGGTGGCCACCACGTGCGACACCACGCCGATCGACCGCCGTGCCTCGTGGTGCAGCCGCCCGACGTTCGCGTCGGCGTCGGCGAGCAGGACCAGCACGGCGCCGTGACCGGCCATGTACATGGCGACGTGCCCGCCCATGCTGCTGATCAGTACCTCCTGGAAGTTGTCGTGGCCGGCGCTGTCGGCGATGCGCTGGCTGACGCCGAGGCACGCCGCCGCGAGCGCGGCGACCCCCTCGGCGACCACCGTCTCGGCCTCGTCGACGATGAGCAGGCCGTCGGTGCTGGCGACCAGGCATCCGGTGAGCTCCGGCACGGCCCGGCGCAGCCGGCCCAGCTCCGCGAGGAGCTCGCCGCGCAGTTCCGTATCGGTGGTCATTGTCGTTGCACCTCCGTGCTCGATCGCGTCATCGCAGGGACTGCAGGGCCGATCGGATGCGTTTGAGCAGCGTGTCGTCCGGGGGCTTGTCGATCGCCCCGGGCAGGACCGCCAGGGCGCTGACCCCGGCCGGAAGGTGCCGGCGGGTGCTGGCCGGCGGGTCCTCGAACGTGAACGTCCCGGGGACCCGCTGCGGCAGGAACTCGTCGTCCTCGGCGACGGCCGGTGCGACGGCAGCCGCCCGCACCGGCTTCGCCGATCCAGTGACTTTCGGCGCCGGTGGCTGCTGCTCGATCGCGGGCCGCTCCTCGATCGCCGGTGGCGGCTCCTCTGCCGACGGCGGCGGCTCCTGTACGAGGCCCGCCGCGGCGAGCCGGCGCACGTCCAGCGTCACCGCGTAGGCGGACCGTCCGAGGAGCCCGGCCAGCTCCTGCGGGGTCCGCTCACCGTCGGCGTGCAGGACGATCTCCCACTGGAGGCCGGACAGCAGCACCCGGTCGAGGCCGGGTCGCAGGACCGGCCTGACGGCTGCGGTGTCAGTGACGTCTGAGGGGTGCACCTCGTCAAGGATGCGCCGCTGCCGGGTGACGTGGTCGCACAACTGGTCCGCCGTCACGGTGCCCTCCGCACCGAGCCAGTGCTCGATGTCCGGGGCGAAGCGGAGCTCGGCCCGCCCGGTCGACAGGACGAAGAACGCGGCGTCGTACAGGGCGTTGATCGCACACAGCTCGATCTCCGCGGCGGTGACGTGCCCGCCCTCCACCAGGGCCCGGGCCGGCCGGGACGGGATCGTCTCCCACACCCGCTCGTCGACCACCCCGGCGGCGGTGAGCAGCCGGTCGACGCTCGGCGCGGCCGGCGACTCGACGCCGTTGACCAGGCCGTCGCGCAGGAAGATGACGCCACCTGGCTCTCCGACGACGGTCAGCGCGCCGGTCGCGCCGAGGGAGGCGAGCTGCGTGAGGGCCTTCAGCGGGGTGACGCCCTTGCCGAGTTTCGGCTGCCTGCCGTCCTTCGCCGGGCCGCCGCTCCTGCCGCTCACGCTGCCACCTCCGTCGTGCGGGGACACGCGCTCATGCGAGGTCTTCGGCGAGGGAGCGGATGCGGCGGCGGGCGATGGCCAGGTTGCCCTCGGCGCGGTCGAGCCAGACGTACAGCACCAGCCGCGAGTCGAAGTTCGTCCGCACCGGCCTGATCAGGTGATACGCGGCGGAGGTGCTGATGATGACGTCCTCGACCGAGTCGCCGGGCACCGCCGGCGCGTACGCGGCGGTCTGCATCGCCGCGTGGATGACGCTGGCCGTGCCCAGCGCCGCGGCCGTCGGGTCCGCATGCGGCGCGACCGCCTCCTGCCCGCCCTGCATGCCCAGCGACTGCCCGGTGGTGTAGTCGATGAGGCTCGCCCCGATGGCGCCGCGGATCGTCATGGCGCGGCGCAGGCAGTCATCGATAGCAGACACTGGGTCTCCCGTTCGCGGCGGCAGATTGGCACGTGGAAGCGGCACACGACGGCGACAAGGGGGGAGCGGCCGTTAACGATGCGCTTCCGGCAAATTACCCCGGGCCACTGGATCGGCAACTCCGTGCGTTCGGTTGGTACCGGAAACCCGATCGGTCATTGCTTTTTGCAATATGCACGTTTACGCGACGCCGCCATTGGAAAGCCGCTAGGGTGGCGTGCCCTCGTGCGGCTGCACGGCTGCGACGCCGGTCGGCGCGGCGTATGGTGAGTCCCCACGCCGACCACGGAGGTACGCATGGGGAGCCGGTGGGATGCCTTGATCGTCGATGCGCTCGACCCTGAGCGGCTCGGCCGGTGGTGGGCCGAAGTGCTCGACCACCGGGTCGAGAGCGTCTCGGCGCGGGAGGTCGTGGTCGGCCCCGGGATCGACGGCCATCCACGGCTGATCTTCCTGCGGCACCCCGACCCCAGGCACGCCAAGAACCGGCTCCACCTCGACCTGCGCCCCGACGACCTGGACGCCGAGATCGAGCGCCTGGTCAACATGGGCGCCCGGCACGTCGACGTCGGCCAGTCGGAGGAGACCGAGTGGCTGGTCCTGGCCGACCCCGAGGGCAACGAGTTCTGCATCCTTCGCACCCGCGAGTGACCCCCCGATGAGTGAATTCGGGAAGGCGTACCGGTGGGCGGTCGCGTCCGGGCTCGGGCTGCTGACCGTGGCCGCCGGCGCGTTCGCGCTGTACAACGTCCGGCAGATCCTCGTGCAGGTCGTCATCGCCGTGTTCGTCGCCGTGAGCCTCGACCCGGCCGTGCGGCTGCTCATCCGCCGTGGGGTGCGCCGCTCGGTCGCGGTCGCCGTCATCGTGGTGCTCGCCCTGGCGATCCTCGTCGGGTTCGTCTGGTCGATGGTCCCGCCCCTGGTCGGGCAGGGCGGCGACCTGCTGCGCAACATCCCGCAGTATCTGCAGGAGCTGCCCGAGCGGTCGCAGGCGTATCGCGAGGTGGCCGACCGCTACGGGCTGACGGCGAAGCTCACCGAATACGCCAAGACACTGCCGGGCAAGATCGGCGGCGGCGCGCTCGGCGTCATCACCGGGATCTTCAGCGCGATCCTCAACGTCCTGCTGGTCACCGTGCTCACCGTCTACTTCATGGCCGACCTGCCCCGGATCCGCCGCGGCATCGTGCGGCTGGTGCCCCGGCAGGGCCGCCCCCGCGCCGCGCAGGCGATCAACGTCGTCGTCGACAAGGTCGGCGGCTATATGATCGGCAACCTGATCATCTCGCTGTTCGCCGGCGTGTCCTCGTTCGCCTGCCTGTTCCTGATGGACGTGCCGTTCGCACTGCCCCTCGCCTTCTTCGTCGCGATCACCGACCTGATCCCGCTCATCGGCGCCACCGTCGGCGCCGTCGGGTGCACGGTCGTCGCGCTGGTCACCGGCGACCTCTGGCCCGGCGCGATCGTCGTCGCCACGTTCTTCCTGCTGTACCAGCAGCTGGAGAACTACCTGATCGCGCCGCGGGTCCTGCGCAACACCGTGGACCTGTCCTCGATCGCCGTGCTGCTCGCGGCGCTGGTCGGCGGCGCGATCCTCGGCGTCGTCGGCGCGCTCATGGCGATCCCCGTCGTCGCCGCGATCAAGGTCCTGATGACACCCGTCGTCGAGGCGCTCAACGAGCCGCCCGCCGGCCGCGACCCACCCGCGCCGCCACCCGTGCCCGTCCCGTCGCCGCCCGCCGCGTCCCAGGCGCAGGACTCCGCGCCGGTCCAGGCGCCACTTCCCGCGCCGCGAGATCGGGAAGCCGAGGAAAGCTCTAAGCTCGACTCGTGAACGCGCCCCGGGATCAGCACGCCGGGCAGGCCCGTGCCCGGCACGTGGACCCCGACGCGGAACGCTTCGTGCTCGAGCCGCAGAAGGACCGCGCGACGACCTCGGCGGACAACGGCCGCACCCCGTTCCAGCGGGACCGGGCCAGGGTCCTGCACTCCGCCGGGTTCCGCCGGCTCGCCGCCAAGACCCAGGTGCACACCGCGGGCGCCGACGCGTTCCTGCGCACCCGGCTCACCCACTCCCTGGAGGTCGCGCAGATCGCCCGGGAGATGGGCGCCCGCCTCGGCTGCGACCCCGACGTCGTGGACACCGCCGGGCTCGCCCACGACCTCGGCCACCCCCCGTTCGGGCACAACGGCGAGGACGCGCTCGACGCCGTCGCCGGGCCGTGCGGCGGGTTCGAGGGCAACGCGCAGACCCTGCGGGTCCTCACCCGGCTGGAGGCCAAGGTCCTCGCCCCGGACGGCGCCTCCGCCGGGCTCAACCTCACCCGGGCCTCGCTCGACGCCGTGTCGAAATACCCGTGGCCGCGCCGCGACGGCTACCGCAAGTTCGGGGTGTACTCCGACGACGAGGCCGTCTTCGCCTGGCTGCGCGACGGTCGTTCCGGCCCGGACCGGTGCCTCGAGGCGCAGGTCATGGACTGGGCCGACGACGTCGCCTACTCGGTGCACGACGTCGAGGACGGCATCCACGGCGGCTACGTCCACCTGGCCACCCTGCGCGCCGACGCCGGCGAACGCGCCGCGCTGTGCGAGGACGTCGCCGCCGCGTACTCCTCCGAGACGGCCGCGGACCTGGAGACCGTGCTGCTGGACCTGCTCGCCGACCCGGTCCTCGCGCCGCTGGACCACTACGACGGCAGCCACGCCGCACAGGTCGCCCTGAAGCGGATGACCAGCGTGCTCACCGGCCGGTTCGCCGCGGCCGCCGTGTCCGCGACCAGGTCCGCCCACGGCGACGCGCCGGTCCGCCGCTACGCGGCCGGGCTCGTCGTGCCGCCGGCCGTGCGGGCGCAGTGCGCGCTGCTGAAGGGCATCGCGCTGCGGTACGTGATGCGCCGCCCCGGCTCGAGACAGCGCTACGCGCAGGAGGTCACCATCCTCACCGAGCTCGTGGCCGCCCTCGCCGACCGGGCCCCGGACGGCCTCGACGCGGTGTTCGCCCCGATGTGGCGGGCCGCGCCCGACGACGCCGCCCGGCTCCGGGTCGTCATCGACCAGGTCGCCAGCCTCACCGACCTGTCCGCGACCGCCTGGCACGAGCGGCTGAGCACCTGACCCGAGCGCCTGACCCGAGCGCCTGACCCGAGCGTCCGGTCCAAGCGCCCGGCGGTGTCCCGTGGCGGATCGCGCGGCGGTAGGGAAGGCTGGGACGTATGGCTGACGAGCGGACATTTGTGATCGTGGGCGCGAGCCTCGCCGGGGCGAAGGCGGCGGAGACGCTGCGCGCCGAGGGCTTCACCGGCCGGATCGTGCTGATCGGCGAGGAGACGGAGCGCCCCTACGAGCGCCCCCCGCTGTCCAAGGGCTACCTGCAGGGCAAGGAGGACGCCCGCGAGAAGGCGTTCGTCCACCCCGCGGCGTGGTACACCGACAACGACGTCGACCTGCGCCTCGCCACCCGCGTCACCCGGCTCGACCCCGCCGCGCACACCGTCACCCTCGACGGCGTCGACGAGCTGCGCTACGACAAGCTGCTGCTCACCACCGGCTCCCGGGTCCGCACCCTGGACGTGCCCGGCGCCGGGCTCACCGGCGTGCGGTACCTGCGCACCGTCGACGAGTCCGACGCGCTGCTGGCCCACCTGCGCGACGCCGGCCGCGTGGTCGTCGTCGGCGCCGGCTGGATCGGCCTGGAGACCGCGGCCGCCGCCCGCAAGCACGGCGCGTCCGTCACCGTCGTCGAGCAGGCCGGCCTGCCCCTGCAGCGGGTCCTCGGCGACGAGGTCGCCACGATCTTCGCCGACCTGCACCGCGCCAACGGCGTCGAGTTCCGCTTCGGCTCGGGCGTCGCCTCCTTCGAGGGCGCCGACGGGGTCCTCACCGGCGTGACGCTCACCGACGGCACGCACCTGCCCGCGGACGTCGCCGTCGTCGGCGTCGGCATCCAGCCCAACACCGAGCTCGCCGTCGACGCCGGCCTCGAGGTCGACAACGGCATCCTCGTCGACGCCGCCCTGCGCACCTCCGACCCCGACGTCTACGCCGCCGGCGACGTGGTCAACCTCGACCACCCCGGCCTGCGCCGCCGGATCCGGGTCGAGCACTGGGCCAACGCCCTCAACGGCGGCAAGGTCGCCGCGAAGTCCCTGCTCGGCGACGCCGTCTACGACCGGGTGCCGTACTTCTTCTCCGACCAGTTCGACCTCGGCATGGAGTACTCCGGCTTCGCCGTCCCCGGCGAGTACGACCGCGTGGTCTTCCGCGGCGGGACCTCGGTCGCCGACGGGTTCGTCGCCTTCTGGGTCAAGGACGGCCGCGTCCTCGCCGGCATGAACGTCAACGTCTGGGACGTCACCGACGACATCCAGGCCCTCGTCCGTGCCGGCTGGGCCGGCACCGCCGTCGACCTCGACCGCCTGGAGGACCCCAAGGTCCCCCTCGGCGAGCTGCTCTGACCCGTGGCCGGTCCGCCGCGCCGCCCCCGGACCTTCCCCGGGGCGGCGCGGGTAGGCCGCGGCGCTGACCCGGGTCAGCGCGGCGGCTGACGACGGGCGGCGGCGGCCCGGCCTACGGTTCCGGCTCGACACGTCACGTTCGAGCCGAGAGGTCGCCATGCCACACCACCTTCGACGTCTGACGGCCGGGGCCTGCCTCGTCGCCGCGCCGCTGTTCTACATCGCGGGCCTGGTCGCCGATCCCGCCCTGCGCGCCGGTGACCAGGCCGACGGGGCCTACGGCCGGCACCTGGGGCAGGTGTCGGTGAGCGCCGCGCTGCTGCACTGGAGCTGGGTGCTGCTCGTGCCCGGCATCATCGGCATGATCCACCTCGTGCGCCGGCGCGCGGTCCTCCTCGGGCACGTCGCCGGGTGCGTCGCCCTCCTCGGCGTCGTCAACTTCTCCGCGCTGATGCTCGGCGACTTCTTCTACGCGCGGCTCGAGGCGGACCTCGGCACCGCGGAGGGCGACCGGCTCGCCGACGCCGCGTTCGCCGCCGGTGGCGCGCTCTGGGGATTCCAGGTGCCGGGGTTCCTCGGGCTGCTCGGGGTGCTGCTGCTCGGCCTGACGCTCGCGTACGACAAGCGGGCGCCGTGGTGGGCGCCGCCGGCGATGGTGATCGGCATGCTGGCCGGGCCGGTGTACCCGGTCGGCATGATCGCCGGGAGCCTGCTGTACGTCGCCGGCGCGGGCGTGATCGGGCTGCGGATGCTGCGGATGAGCGACGCCGAGTGGGCCGCCGACCCGGCCCCGGCTCAGCCGCCGGCCAGCGGGAACGTCGCGGCGACCGTGTAGCCGCCGCCGGGCCGGGCCCCGGCGCGCAGGGTGCCGCCGTGCAGCGCGGCCCGCTCCCGCATACCGGCGAGCCCGTGCCCGGCCGGCGCGTCGCCGTCGCCGGGCGCCGCTGCGGGTGCCTCGGCGGACCGGCCGTCGTCGCTGATCTCGACCGTGACCGCGTCGCCGGTGTAGCCGACGGTCACGTCGACGGTCGCCGCCCCGGCGTGCTTGAGCGCGTTGGTCAGCGCCTCCTGGACGATCCGGTACGCCGACAGCCCCAGCGCCGGCGGCAGCGGCAGCGGCGTGCCGGTCGTGGCCACCCGGACGTCGAGCCCGGCGGCGCGCAGCGGCCCGGCCAGGTCGTCGAGGCGGTCCAGGCCGGCCGGTGGCTGCCCGTTGCGCAGGACACCGAGCAGCATCCGCAGCTCCTCCACCGTGTCCTGGCCGGCCCGCTCGACGCCCCGCAGCAGGTCCCGCTCCTTGTCGCGGGCCGGATCGGCGGACAGCAGCAGCCGTACGCCACCGGTCTGCAACGTCATCAGGCTGACGTTGTGGGAGATGACGTCGTGCAGCTCACGGGCGATGCGGGTGCGCTCCTCGGCGGCCGCGACCGCCGCCCGCTGTGCCATCCGGACCGTGCGCAGCGTCTGCCGGCGCAGCAGGATGCCGCTGCCGTACGCGACCCCCATGAACATGGCGCCGATGAGGCTCTCCGCGACGTCCTGCCCCGGCAGGGTCTGCAGCAGGGCGTACGCGGCGAGCACGGTCACGACGCCGGCGGCCCGCACGCGCGGTCCCGCCGGCTCGCTGCCGACCGTGTGCACCAGGATCAGGTTCGAGTAGAACTGCCACGCCGCGAGCGGGTAGTCGTCGTCCATGACCGCGACCCGGAACAGGGCCGACAGCAGGGTCAGCGCGGCGAGCGTGCCGACGGGGGAGCGGCGGCGCAGCACCAGCAGCACCCCGGCGGCGAGCGCACCCGTGGCGACGAGCCCCGGCCGGTGCACCTGGCCCGGTCCGGCGCCGGCGCGCCCGTACGCCTCGACGACCCCGGCACCGGCGACGGCGAGCGCCAGCAGGGCATCGAGCCACGACGGCCGCCAGGCGGGCACGCTCACCCGCCCGGCCGGACGATGCCCGCCTCGTAGCCGTAGACGACGGCCTGGACCCGGTCGCGCAGGCGCAGCTTCTGGAAGACCCGGCCGACGTGGGTCCGCACGGTCGCCTCGCCCACCAGCAGCCGCTCGCCGATCTCCGCGTTGGACAGCCCGCGTGCCAGCAGCTCCAGCACCTCACGTTCCCGGCCTGTCAGCGTGTCGAGCTCCGGCGCCGGGTCCGGCTCGGGACGCGCGGCGAACGACGCGATGACCCGCGTGGTCACCGCCGGGTCGATGAGCGCGTCACCGGCCGCCGCGACCCTGACCGCGTCGACGAGCTGCTCCGGCGGCGACACCTTGAGCAGGAACCCGCTGACCCCGAGCCGCAGCGCCGCGTGCAGGTGCTCGTCGGTGTCGAACATGGTCAGGAGCACGATCTTCGGCGGTCGCGGGTCGGCGAGCAGCTGCCGGGCCGCGGACAGCCCGTCCAGCCGCGGCATGGCGATGTCCATGACGAGCACGTCCGGGCGCAGCCGCCGCGCCGCCGCGACCGCCTCGGCGCCGTCCGCAGCCTCGCCGACCACGGTGATCGTCGCCGCGGCGGCCGTCTCCACCACCAGCCGCAGGCCCGCCCGGATCATCGCCTGGTCGTCGGCGATCACGAGTCTGACCTGCTCCGACATGTGTGCAGGATAGCCAGCGCCGGCACCGGCCCGGCGTGCGCCTCGGCCGGGTGGACCCTGCACGGATCGCGCGATTCTGCTTAGGATCCGCGGTGTTGCGTCGATGTGAGGGTGCAGAGTCGGCCGGATCGGGGTAGGCGAGCCGTGGATCGTGATCGGGACATGGCGATGGCCGCGATCCGTTCCGTCTACACGATCACCGGGCGGATCAACACCGGCGACACCGTCGTGGAGACGCTGCACCGCATCGCGGAGGCCGTCGTCGAGGGCGTCGGGTTCGGCGCCGCCGTGGTCAACTACCTGCATCCCGAGGGTGAGTACGAGGCGGTCGCCATCGCCGGGCCCGAGGAGGCGAGGGCCGAGCTGCTCGGCGTGCGGTACCCGGCGGCCGAGTTCGACGCGCACCTCGCCGCCGCCGACGCGTGGGGGCAGCTGCGCTACCTGCCGCACGAGCGGCACAACGACGGCATCCAGTCCTGGGTCCCGTCCCCGGCCGGCGGTGCGGAGGACATCCCCGACGAGGAGCGCTGGCACCCCCTCGACGCCCTGTTCGCGCCGCTGTGCGCGCCCGACGGGTCGATGGTCGGCGTGCTCAGCGTCGACCTGCCCGCGGACGGCAGACGGCCCGGCGCGTTCCAGCGGGAGCTGCTGGAGATGCTCGCCGCGCAGGCCGGCATCGCGATCAACAACGCCAACCTCGTCGAGGCGCTGCGCCGGGAGCGCCAGCACCTGGAGGCCAGCGAGGCCGCGTTCCGGCTCGCGTTCAACGGCGCCGGCACCGGCATGTGCATGATCGGCCTGGAGGGCGCCGACATGACCCGGCTGATCCGGGTCAACCCCGCCCTGTGCGAGCTGTTCGGCCGCGACGAGGACGTGCTCGTCTCGATGCGCTTCGGCGACCTCATCCACCCCGAGGACCTCGACCGCAGCAGGGCGGTCTTCGCCGGCCGTTCCGGGTCCATCCGCGACTACGAGGTCCGCTGCGTGCGCGGTGACGGCGAGACGATCTGGGTCTCCGCGACGATGTCGGTCGTCGGCGGGTCGCCGGCGTTCGCGATCACGCAGGTGCAGGACATCACCGACCGCAAGGCGACCGAGGCCGACCTGGTGCGGCGGGCGTCCCGCGACCCGCTGACCGGCCTGGTCAACCGCGACGCCTTCGCCGAGCCGCTCGCGGCCGCGATCCGGCGGGCCCGCACCGAGCGGGTGATCAGTGCGCTGCTCTTCTGCGACCTCGACGACTTCAAGGTCGTCAACGACACCCTCGGCCACGACGCTGGCGACGCGGTCCTCGTCGCCGTCGCGCAGCGCCTCGTCTCGCTGGTACGGCCCACCGACACCGTCGCCCGGCTCGGCGGCGACGAGTTCGTGGTGCTCACCGGCAACGTCGCCGCCGCCGACCTCGGCGCGCTCGTCGACCGCCTGGAGCGCTCCGTCGCCGCACCCGTCACGCACCAGGGGCACATCATGCGGGTCCGGGTCAGCGTCGGCGTGGCCGTGATCGATGACACGGTCGAGGACCCGGGCGCCGCGCTGCGCGCCGCCGACCGGGCGATGTACCTGGTCAAGGGCGGCCGTCACGCCGGGGAGGTGACCGGCCGGGTGACAGCGTTCGGTGATCGTTCGGGTGCGCCGGGTGGATTGCCGTTGCTGCGGTTGGCCCGGCCGGAAGCGGCCCAGTAGGGTCGGATGGTCCGCTCCGGTCGACCTGCACCCCATCGGGTGCTGCCGGGCGGGCGCCGTCGAGTCGCGAGACGTTCGCGAGCCGGGGACCCACGTAGTCCTCTGGGGTGTATCCGTGGCCGAGCCACGGTAGGGCGATGCTTCCCGCCCGAACCCGTCAGCTAACCCGGTAGGCGGCCACGGAAGGAGTCTGCGCCGATGCTTGTCGCCCGCATGACCTTGTAACGCCGCACCGCTGATCCCCCCTTCCTGCGCGCCGCCCTCCTGGCGGCGTGCCGATGCTGCCTGCCACGAAGAGGAAATATCAGTAGTGAAGCCATTGCCACGCCAGTTCAATCCGCGACATCGCCGGCCCGCGTTCAACGCCCTGCTCGGCGCCAAGGCCGGCACCGTCTCGGTCGCCGTGCTGTCCGCCACGATCCTGGCCGGGGTGCCGGCCGAGTCACCGCCGTTCACCGGCTCCGCGTATGCCGAGCCGGGCGCCGTCGCCACGTCCTCGCCGTCCGCTTCCGCGTCGCCGTCCGGGTCCGCTTCGCCGTCCGTTTCGGCGCCGGCCGGCGGGCCGCTCGCCGTCGCGGTGCCCGCCGTGCCGCCGGTGCCGCCCGCGCCGCCCGCGCCGCCCGCGCCGCCCGTCGTCCGGCCGGTCGCCGGCCTCGATCAGCGGCAGATGGACAACGCCGCGATCATCGTCAAGCAGGGCCGGGCGCAGGGCATGCCCGACCAGGCCCTCGTCGTGGCGGTCGCGACCGCGATGCAGGAGAGCGACCTGTACAACGTCGCCAGCTCCGCCGTCCCGTCCAGCCTGGGGCTGCCGCACGAGGGGGTCTCGTCCGACCACGACTCGGTCGGGCTGTTCCAGCAACGGGCCAGCCAGGGCTGGGGCACCGTGGCCGAGCTGATGGACCCGGCGCACTCCGCGATGCTCTTCTACTCCGCGCTGTCCCGCGTGCAGGGCTGGCAGCGGATGAGCGTGACCGCGGCCGCGCAGGCGGTGCAGCGCTCGGCGTTCCCCGGTGCGTATCAGAAGCACGCGACCCGCGCGACGCAGGTCGTCGGCGCCCTCACCTGAGGCCCGTGACCGCACCGCACCGGCTCGGTCCGGTGCGGTGCGGTGCGGTTTCAGGCGGGGTGGCGGGTGGCCCAGCGGGCCAGGGCGACGAGTTCGGCGACCGCGGCCGGCTCCGGGATCGCCAGGTCGAGGGCGAGCAGCGCCTGCGCCAGGAGATCCTCGGCCTGCTGGACGCACCAGGTGCGGGCACCGGCCCGCTCGATGACCTTCGCGGCGCGTTCGAGGTCGGCGTCGCTGAGGCGGCGCTCGCGGTGCAGCAGGTCGTCGAGCTCTTCGGCGCCCGCGGCGAGGGCCGCGGCGACCGGCAGTGACCGCCGGCCCCGGCGCAGGTCCGGGAAGGTCGGGCGGCCCGTCACGGCGGGGTCGCCCCAGATGCCCTGCACGTCCTCGGTGAACTGCACGGCCAGGCCCAGCCGCACGCCGAACAGCCGCAGCTGCTCCACCCTGGCGTGGTCGCCGCCGCCGGCGATCGCGCCGAGCGCGCACGCGCAGCCGAGGAGGGCGCCGCTGCGCTGCTCGACCGCGGTGATGCAGTCCCGGAGCAGGTCGCTGCCGGACCGGCGGGCGGTGGTGGTGCCGAGCTCGGTGTGCCGGCCCTGCAGGAGCTGCTGGACGGTGTCGCCGAGGACGCGCACGCCCGCTCGGTCGACGGGCGCCGGCGGCCGCCGGCCGGCGTCGGCGCACGGGTCGGGGACCCGGTCGGCGGTCACGCCGTCGCGGGGTTCGCCGTCGGTGCCGGCCGGGGGCCGTCCCGCCCGAGGCGCTTCGGCCGGTGCCCGGTCCGCCCCGGTTCGTGCGGGGGACGGCGTTGCCGGTACATCGGCATCGGCGGAAACGGAGAACGGTGCGGCACGGGTGGCCTGGCGCAGCGGGCGCGGGACCCGTCGCGTGGGGTCGCCCGTCGCGGCCACGTCGAACGCGAGGGCCAGCATCGCCTCCCCGCCCAGCGTGGCCGGGTGCGGGCCGACGACGCTCCAGGCGGTCGGCCGGTGCCGGCGGGTCAGGTCGCCGTCGAACAGGTCCCGCTGCAGCACCGACCACTGGTGCACCAGCTCCACCGCCACCGCGCCCGGCACCGCGTCGTGCGGGTCACCGCCGACGGCGCCGGCGCTCACGAGGGTCAGCGCCGCGCGGGTACGAGCGACCACCGGCTCCTCGTCGACGGCCCCCAGCTGCAGCTCGGCCACCTCACGCGAGGGCGCCGGGAGCCGGCCGACGGCCGTGCGCAGCGGCGGCTCGACCAGCAGCCCCGCCCAGGCGAGGACGTCGTCGACGGAGCGCAGCACGGTGACCATCAGCCGGACACCGCCGGGCGGAGGACAAGCACCGGTCACGCACCACCCTTGTCGGATCCGGACATGGACGTGCGCCGATCAATGCCGGCGCCGTGGACCGATCAAGTATGCCGCCGGAGCCGGCCTGACACGCCCAAAACCACGATGGTGGGCGCGTCAGCGCATCGCCTCCCGCAGGGACGGATCCGGTGCCGACACGACCGCCGCCTGGCGGTGCCGCAACGCCTCCCACGCCGCTTTCGGCCCGGCCGCGACGTCCCTGGCCGTGTTGTACAGGATCGTCACCCGCTGGCAGCCCTCGCACAGGGCGGGCACGCCGTACGCGTCGACCCCGAGCCGCCGGCAGAGCGTCACCGCGCGGTGCAGGTGCAGCTCCTGGCTGACGAGGAGGGCCTTGGTCACGCCGTACACGTCATGGGCGCGGCGGCACGTGTCATAGGTGTCCAGTCCGTGCGGGTCGACGACCATCCTGGCCGGGTCGACGCCCTGCGCCGCCAGGTAGTCGCGCATGACGCGGACCTCGTCGCCGGAGCCGCCCTGGGCGTCGCCGGAGATGAGCAGCGCCCGGACCTTGCCGGTGGTGAGCAGCTTCGCGGCGACGTCGAGCCGGCCCTTGAGGAACGGCATCGGCTCCTGCCCGCCGGGCGCGACCTGGGCGCCGAAGACGATCGCGACCCCGGCGTCCGGCGCCTCCGCGGCGGGGCCCACGCGGCCGATGGACGCGGCCCGCACCCACACGGTCGGCGCCAGGACGAGCGCGGCGACGACACCGCCGGTGAGGACGACCCTGAGCAGGATCCGCCGCCGGCGCTCCAGCGGGGTCTCCCGCCCCTGCGGCAGCCGCTCGCGCCAGCGGGCCGCGCGCCTGGCCCGCTCGACCTCGAAGAGGAACCACGGCGGCACCGTCCGGCCGGCCCGCAGCCTCGCCCGGTCGTCGTCGCCGAGATACCCGGTGACGTGGTCGACCGCCACCGAATACGCCGCCATCCGCGCCGCGCCGCCGCCCCGGGACCGCAGCAGCATCCACGCGCCCAGCGTGACGAACGTCGCCAGCCAGCCCAGGGGCCCCGGGCGGCGGCTGCGACGGCGCAGCCGCTCCTGCACGGCCAGCCAGGCCACCCGCTCGTCACGCAGTTTCGGCATGGCGGCAGCATCGCACGGGGTTGTGTGGTGGCGGTGCCCGTGTGGTGTTCGACGTGTGGAGTCGTAAATTGTCGTACGCGCGAGGCAGGATGTATCCCTCGGGTTGGGGAGGTGGCGTCGGGTGGCCGGCAAGATCAAGGACGAGGACATCGCCCTGGTTCGGGAGCGCACCGCGATCGCGGATGTGATCTCCGAGCATGTGACGCTGAAGTCGGCGGGTGGCGGCAACCTCAAGGGGCTCTGCCCGTTCCACGACGAGAAGACCGCCTCGTTCAACGTGTCGCCCGCCCGCAACGTGTATTTCTGTCACGGCTGCGGCGCCGGCGGCGACGCCATCAAGTTCCTGATGGACCACGACCACCTGACGTTCGTCGAGTCGGTCGAGCGCCTCGCCGGCCGCGCCGGCCTGCAGCTGCAGTATGTGGAGGCGGGCAGCGCGCCGGTCCGCCAGACGGGGCAGAAGCAGCGCCTCATCGCCGCCCACGCCGAGGCGGCCCGCTTCTATGCCGAGCAGCTCGGCTCGCCCGGCGCCCGGCTCGCCCGCGAGTTCCTCGCCCAGCGCGGCTTCGGCCGCGAGGAGGCCGAGCGCTATGGCTGCGGCTTCGCCCCCGAGGGCTGGGATCCGCTGAGCAAGCACCTGCGCCTCAAGGGCTACACGGCCCAGGAGCTGATCACCGCCGGGCTGTCCAAGGAGGCGCGCTCCGGCAGCCTCATCGACCGGTTCCGCCGCCGGCTGCTCTGGCCGATCAAGGACATCTCCGGCGACGTGATCGGCTTCGGGGCGCGCAAGCTCTTCGACGACGACGACGGCCCGAAATACCTCAACACGCCCGAGAGCCCCCTCTACAAGAAGTCGCACGTGTTGTATGGGGTCGACCAGGCCAAACGCGAGATCGCCAAGCAGAGCAAGGTGGTCATCGTCGAGGGATACACGGACGTGATGGCCTGCCACCTGTCCGACGTGCCGGTGGCCGTCGCGACCTGCGGCACCGCCTTCGGCGCCGACCACATCGCCGTCCTGCGCCGCCTCCTGCTCGACGCCGACGGCTACGGCGGCGAGATCATCTTCACCTTCGACGGCGACGCCGCCGGGCAGAAGGCGGCCCTGCGCGCCTTCGAGGACGACCAGCGCTTCGTGGCACAGACCTTCATCGCCGTCGGCCCCAACGGCATGGACCCGTGCGAGCTGCGCATGGCCAAGGGCCCCGTCGCGGTCCGCGACCTCGTCGCCGACCGGCAGCCACTGCTCGACTTCGCCCTGCGCTCCGTCATCCAGCGCTTCGACCTCGACACCGCCGAGGGCCGCGTCGGCGCCCTCAAGGCCACCGCGCCCCTGGTCGCGAAGATCAAGGACCGCACGCTGCGCCCCGAGTATGCCCGCAAGCTCGCCGGCGACCTCGGCATGGAGCTCGAGACCGTCCAGCGCTCCGTCGGCGCCGCCGCCAAGGGCCTCGTCGAGGCGCCCGCCACCCCGGCCCGCAAGATCCTGGCCCCGGACAGCGCCGAGGCCCTCGTCGAGCGCGAGGCCCTCAAGCTCGCCCTGCAGCAGCCCGCCCTGGCCGGCCCGATGTTCGACGTCATCGGCGCCGACATCTACGCCCACCCCACTTACACCCTCCTGCGCGCCGCGATCACCGAGGCCGGCGGCGCCTCCTCCGCGACCGGCGGTGCCGTCTGGATCGAGCGGGTCCGCGAGGCCTGCACCGAGCCCGCGGCGGCCGCCCTGGTCAGCGAGCTGGCCGTCGAGCCCCTGCGCCTCGACGGCGAGCCAGACCCGCGCTATGTCGAGGCCACGATCGTCCGGCTGCAGCTGCCCGCCCTCAACCGCCGTATCGCCGACCTCAAGTCCAAGCAGCAGCGCATCAACCCGGTCACCAACGCCGACGAGTATCTGCGCCTGTTCAGCGAGCTGGTGTCGTTGGAGCAGCACGCCAGGGCCCTCCGCGACCGCGGCGCCAGCCGCTGGTGACCGCTCCGCCCGGCGGCTGGGGTTGGTGGCTGGGGTTGATGGCTCGGGTTGATGGCTCGGGTTGATGGCTCGGCCGGCTTTGCGGCTTTGCGGCTTCGGCGGTGGCTCGGCCGGATCGGCTTCCCCGGCGATGGCTCGGCGGTCTTGGCGGCCCAGTGACCCCCGCCCGGCTTGGGGCCGGGCTGGCTTCGGGCCGGGTTGGCTTGGCGTCGGGTTGGCTTCGGGCCGGGTTGGCTTGGCGTCGGATTGGCTTGGCGTCGGACTGGTGGCTCGGCGCGGACCGGTCGTCCGGCGCGGTGGGGTGCGCAGTGCGGCGTCATCGCGAGCCCGCGCGTCGCGTCGCGCGTCACCATCGGGGCCGCGTGCCATGACCGGTTCGCGTGCTGGCACCTCGCTGTGGACGCCGTTTCGCAGTGGCCGCCACCGCGCCGCGGGGTGCCGTCGCGGCGGGTGACGTCACTCGCAGTGCGTGGGCGGGATGTGGAGGACTTCCTCGCCGTGTACGGCATCCAGGTGTCCGTGCTCGGGCGGTGGCCGGGAGCGGGCCAGGAGCAGCGGCCCGGTTGTCCAGTGCCTGGCGACGGGGCGTGGTCCGCTGCCGCGGGGTGCCGAGCCGGTGTGAGTCGATGCGCGTGCCGCGGTGCCTGTGCGGTGCCGGGGCGGTGCGGGGCAGGGCCGGGCGGTGCGGGGCAGGGCCGGGCGGGGCGGTGCGGGGCGGGGCGGTGCGGGGCAGGGCGGTGCGGGGCGGGGCGGGGCAGGGCGGGGCAGGGCGGGTTTGAAGCGGTGTGGGTGTGGGGCGGTGTGGCGGCCGGGTGGCGGTGTGCGGGCGGTTGGCGGGGTGTGGTTCGGTGGTGGTGGGTGGTCCGGTCGCGGTGGGTGCGGCCGTTCGACAGAAGGAGAGCGTCGTGTTCGGCTTCCTGAAGAAGCGCCGCCTGCCGGCAGGTCAGCAGCCCGCCCTCGCCGCCGACGAGCGGGTGCTGTCCTGGGCGGGTGCGGCCGGTGACAACGTCGTGGTGGTCACCAACCTCGGGCTGTGGCTGCCGGGCGCGGGGGAGCGGCTCGGCTGGCACGAGATCCACAAGGCGACGTGGTCGGGGCGGCAGCTGGCGCTGATCGCCGCCCGGGAGCAGCCGGTCGACGGCCCCGGCGGGTATGTCGTCATGGAGGACCTGCCGCCGCTGGTCATCACGCTGCTCGACCCGGACAGGGTGCCGGAGCAGGTGCGGACCCGGGTCAACAAGTCGATCGCGCACACCTCGCACCACCCGCTCGCCGCGGGCTTCGGTGTCAGGGTCGTCGCCCGGCGGGTCAGCGGTGTGGACGGGCTGCGCTGGACCGTCCGGTACGACGAAGGCGTCGACCCGGCCGCCCCGGGCGTCGCCGAGCAGACCGCGGTGCTGGTCGGGCAGGCCCGCGACGCGATCGGCACCCCGGCCTGAGCCCTCCGGTCAGGGACGGTCGGTGGTGGGCTCGCCGGCGGGAGCGGGCGCCGGTGCCGCCGGTGCCGCCGGTGCCGCGGGGCGCCCGCGGCGGCGGAGCAGGTGGACGACGGCGGCCGTGACGAGGGCGACGTCGAGGAACGCGCCGGGCACCTTCGTCTTCGTGGCCAGGCCGAGACTGTCGGGCAGCGTGAGCAGCGGCAGGCCCGCCGCCGCGACCAGGACCACGGTGCGCAGCCGTCCGGTGAGCGTGGTGCCGGCCAGGAGGGCGATGCCGGCGATCGCGTACCAGGCGTAGAACACCGGGCCGAGCACCGCCGCGGCGAGCATGCCGCACCCCGCCGCGGTGAGCACCACGTCCTGCCCGCGCAGGCCGGCCGGGGTGAGCGTCACGTCCTGCCCGTGCCGGTCCGTCGCGGCGGCCGGTTCCTGACCGGCGGCGGCGCCCGGCCGGCCTTCGCCGGCCCGCAGGCCGGTGCGGCGCAGGGCGGCGAGGGTCGTCGCGGTCCGCCACCACAGCACCACCAGGCCCGTCGCCAACGCCAGCAGCCCTGCGGCCCGCGCGATCGCCACCGCCGTCGCGAACGACTCGGGGTGGCCGGCTATGCGCAGTACGTAACCGGCGGTCATGCCCACGCCGGTCGGGATCGACAGCCACTGGACCATCGTGCTGGTGGAGCCGAGAGCGGCGAGGAAGCCGAGGCCGTGGCCGGTGAGCAGGGCCAGGAGCGCGTAGGCGGCACCGATCGACGTGACGAAGGCGGCGGTGCCGGTCCAGCGGGCTCTGGTCGTACCGGCGGAAAAGACCAACAGGAGTGCGAAAGGGACGGCGGCCAGCGCGGTGACCTTGACGGCGACGGCGAGGCCGAAGGCGAGCCCGGCCGCTGCCGCAGGCGCGGCACCCGGACGGCGGGCGGCGACGAACCCGGCGAGGAGCAGGCCGGCGAGGACGACGTCGTTGTGGGCGCCGGACACGACGTGGACGAGGACGAGGGGGCTGGCGGCCAGCAGCGCGTTGCCGCGGGAGAGGCGGTGCACGGCGGCGACGCACAGGACCAGGCCGAGCACGGCGGCGAGGCGCAGCAGCAGTACGACGGCGGGAAGGCTGCCGTGCGAGAGCCAGGCCGCGGCGCCCTCGACGGCGATCCACAGTGGACCGTAGGGCGTGGGGGTCTCCCGCCACAGCTCGGGCACGTCGGAGAGCCACGTGCAGGGCAGCGCCGCGGGGCCGACCTGGTAGAGGTCGAGGCCGGCGTTGAAGAGCTGGCCCTGGCAGGCGTACGCATACACGTCGTGGCTGCCCAGCGGCGGCGCGAACAGCAGCGGGACGCTCCAGAGCGCGGCGGTGACCAGGACGCTTCGCTGGTCGGTCTCCTCGCGCAGCGTCCACCACGCGCGGATCAGCATCGCGAGCGCGACGAACCAGACGACGACGCCGAGCACCCACGCGCCGTCGTGCGGCACGGGCTTGCCGGCCAGGAAACCGCTGGCGGCGAGCAGGACGGTGGCGGCCAGCCCGAGCCAGCGCGGGTTGACGCTCACCGGGCCATGGTAATCGTCCCCGTTTTTGTCAGACCCCTGGGTTAGTGTCGCCGCGTGGCTGGAAACGAGGCGTTGATCGCGGCGACCGGGCTGGTCAAGCAGTTCGGTGAGTTCACTGCGGTCGACGGGATCGACGTGCGGGTGCGGGCCGGGGAGGCGTTCGGGTTCCTCGGGCCCAACGGTGCCGGCAAGTCCTCGACGATGCGGATGATCGGCTGTGTGTCCCGACCGACCGGCGGCTCGCTGCGGATCCTGGGCATGGACACGGCACGGGACGGGGCGAAGATTCGGGCGCGGCTCGGGGTCTGCCCCCAGCAGGACTCGCTCGACCTCGAGCTGACCGTGCTGGAGAATCTGACCGTCTATGCGCGCTATTTCAACATCCCGCGCAAGGTCGCCCGGGCGCGTGCCATGGAGCTGCTCGACTTCGTGCAGCTCGCGGACCGGGCCGGCGACAAGGTGGAGCCGCTGTCCGGCGGGATGAAGCGCCGGCTGACGATCGCCAGGGCCCTGGTCAACGAGCCGGAGATCGTGCTGCTCGACGAGCCGACCACCGGCCTCGACCCGCAGGCCCGGCACCTGGTGTGGGAGCGGCTGTTCCGGCTCAAGCAGCGCGGCGTGACGCTCGTGCTCACCACGCACTACATGGACGAGGCCGAGCAGCTGTGCGATCGCCTGGTCGTCATGGACGCGGGCCGGATCGTCGCGGAGGGTTCGCCGCGCGAGCTCATCGACCGGCACTCGACGCGGGAGGTCCTGGAGGTGCGGTTCGGCAACGATCCGCTCGACAGGTTCGCGGACAAGCTCGACGGCATCGGCGAGCGCACCGAGGTGCTGCCCGACCGCATCCTCGTCTACACCGGCGACGGTGACGCGGCCGCGGCGCAGGTGCACGCCCGCGGGCTGACACCGTCGAGCGTGCTGGTGCGGCGCGGCTCGCTCGAAGACGTGTTCCTGCAGCTCACCGGCCGGACGCTGGTCGACTGATGGCGCATCCGACGGCACTGGCGCTCGAATACCACCTGGTGTCCTACAAGCGCACGTGGCGGGCGAGCGTGTTCAGCTCGTTCGCGCTGCCGGCGATGTTCCTGGTCGCCATGGGGATCACCGTCGGGCACTACATCGACGAGCGGTCCACCTCGATCGGTGTGCCCTATCTGGACTATCTCGGCCCCGGGCTGCTGGCCTCGACCGCGCTGCAGGTCGCGGTGGCCGACTCGACATGGCCGGTGTTCGGCGGGTTCCAATGGACCCGGGTCTATCACGCGATGCGGGCGTCGCCGCTCACCGTGGGTGACGTGCTGCGGGGGCACCTGGCGTTCGTCATGCTGCGCGTCGCGCTGTCGAGCGTCGGCTTCCTGGTGGTCCTGTCGCTGTTCGGCGCGCTGCACTCGTGGTGGGCGCTGGCCACGCCGCTGGTCTCCGTCCTGCTCGGCCTGGCGTGCGCGGCGCCGTGCTTCGGGTTCGCGGCGCGGGTCGACTCGGACGGGGCGTTCGCGGTGCTGTTCCGGGTCGCGGTGGTGCCCATGACGCTCTTCGCCGGCGTGTTCTTCCCGGTGGAGAGCCTGCCGGCGGCGGCCCGTCTGCTGGCGTACGTGTCACCGCTGTGGCACGGCGTCGAGCTGTCCCGGGCCGCGACCCTCGGCACGGCGACCGCCTGGGGCGTGCCCGCGCACGTGGCCGTGCTCGCCGTGTGGTGCGCGGCCGGCTATGTGCTGGCGCTGCGCTCGTTCACCAGGAAGCTGGGCGACTGATGGTCACCACCCTCATCTTCCCGCGGGCGATGGCCCGCCTCGACCACCGCACCTCCGGGGCGCTGTCCGTCACCGCGCGTAACCTCGCCGCGGCCAGGCACGCCGCCTACTGGTGGGTGCTGCTGTCCGGGTTCGTCGAGCCGCTGCTGTATCTGCTGTCGATCGGTGTCGGGGTCGGGCGGCTCGTCGGGGACATCGCGCTGCCCGACGGGCGGCTCGTGACCTATGCCCAGTTCGTCGCGCCGGCGATGCTGGCCGCCTCCGCGATGAACGGGGCGCTGGCCGAGACCACCATGAATTTCTACGGCAAGCTCAAGTTCATGCGCATCTATGATGCGACGCTCGCCACCCCGATCACGCCCATGCAGGTCTCCGTCGGCGAGCTCGTCTGGGCGATGTGCCGCGGCGGCGTGTATTCCGCCGTCTTCCTCGTGGTCATGGCGGCGCTCGACCTCACCACGTGGGGCTGGGCGCTGGTCGCGCTGCCGGTGACGCTGCTGGTGGGGTTCGCGTTCGGGGCGCTCGGGATGGGCCTGTCGACGCTGCTGCGGTCGTGGCAGGACTTCGACTACATCAATGTGACCCAGTTCGGGCTGTTTCTGTTCAGCGGCACGTTCTCCCCGCCGTCGGACTTCCCAGTGCCGCTGCAGGTACTGATCGAGGCGACGCCGCTGTATCACGGCGTCGCCCTCCTCCGGGCGATCACGACCGGCTCGCCGGACTGGACGCTGCTGTGGCATGTGGCGTATCTGGTCGCGCTGGCGGCGGTAGGCCTGACGATGGCCAGCCGCCGCATGGGCACCTTGCTGCTGAAGTAGCCGACGCCCACCACACCGTCCTCACCGCCGCGGCGGCCCGGCGGTGCGGCGGCCCAGTGGTTCCGGCGGGCCGGTGGTGCGGCGGCTCGGTGGTTCGGCGGCTCGGTTGGGGCGGCGGGCCGGTGGCGCGATGCCCGCAGGCCACCGGGGTCGGAGTGGCCCGGGGTGCGGTGAGCTGGGGTGCGGTGGACCTGAGTGCGACAGGCCGGAGCGCGGTGAGCTGGGGTGCGGCGGACGCGAGTGCGACAAGCCGGAGTGCGACAAGCCGGAGTGCGATGGGCCTGAGCGCGGCAGACCGGAGTCCGATGGGCGGGGTGCGGTCGACCCGTGCGATGAGCCGGAGTGCGATAAGTCTGAATGCAGTAAGCCGGAGTGCAGTAGGTCGGGGTGCGCGGGTGTCCTAGCAGCGCAGCGGGCCGGCGCCGGAGCGGGCCAGCGATGGGGCGGGGCTCCGTGGGTTTGCCCGTCAGGGGTGCCCGGTGGTGGGGTGGGGGCGGGCCGGTAGTGGGGCGGTGTCTGCGGGGGGCAGAGGGCGCAGGAGCCGGGGTGGTCGTGGCGCGCGTCCGCGTCCCCTGGATGCCAGGTTTCATGATCCGATGACTGGCCGCGGCACGGACTCGCGGTGGCGCGCGTCGCGGGGACATGCCGTGCTGTGATCTGCCCGTGTAATCCGCCGCACGTGCCGCTGTGCGGGGGCAGGAACTGGCGGGGTGCGGCGTGCGTTCACCCGCCCTGGACGCTCGGGTGTGAGGCGCGCGTCCGGCCGCTGCCTGGCCGTGCGGTGACGGCTCGCGCAAGGTGTCCTCGCTCGACGCGGCCCTGTTCCGTTCTGCGTCATCTCGTTCTGCGTCATGTCGCACCGCTTTGGTTCGCACCGCCTTGTTCTGGGCCATGTCGTGCCGGCCCGTCCCGTTCTGGCGCAGGGGCCGGAGGTGTTCACGACGTACGTTCATCTGCCCTGGCTGGCCCCCGTGATGCAGGATCCTGGCCGCGCGGGACCGACCCCACCCGGGCTGCCGCACGCAGCACCGTGCCCGTCCCGTGTGGGCTCCGCACCGGTCATACAGCGGCAGGTCGTGTCGCGCTGTGGCTCGCTGCATGATCTGGGAGGGCTGGGTGTGATCCTGCGGCGGGCATGTCCAGATGTGCCCACTATCGAGTGGATCGCCGGGGTCGGGGGAGCGGCGACTCACCGGGTCGCGGGGAGGTTCTGCCGCCGCGGCGACGCCTCGACAGGAGCCGGGTCCGGACGTCACCGCGAGCGAATGTCCACCGCATCGCCCGGGAATCGGTCCGAGCGCTGACGCCCCCGGTGAAGGGATGATTTGTCCACAAAGGCGATAGACGCATACGCCTTGAACAGGGGAAACCGGGAAACGTTCGGAAGTGGGCCAACTTCCGTTGGATTCAGCAAAAGTTTGGTAACGGGAGATAGAAGACCTAGACGCGGCGCTTCGCAGGGCCTAAAGTCTCGACGCAACACGGGTGTAACGCACGGCACACGACCCGGCAACCAGCACCTCAAGCGAGGTGTGGTGGTGTAGCCGCGTGTCGCGGACGCCTGCCTGCGACCAGATGAGGAGGTGCCCTTGTGAACACGGTCAGTGCGGTAGACGGCCCGGTTCAGTCGCGCCTGCTCCGCTTGTTGCGGGACACCGGTGCGTTGTCGCGTGCGGAGCTGGCGGATCGCCTGGAGGTGCCGCGGCCGCGGCTGCTCGCGGACCTGGACGCGCTCGTCGCGACCGGGCTGATCCGTGAGGCCGGCCCGGCGGCCAGCCGGGGCGGTCGCAGGTCGACGCTCGTGGAGCTCAACCCCGATCTGCGGTTCGCCGCGGTCGACCTGGGGGCGAGCTCGATCGACGTGGAGATCACCGACGGGAGACTGGAGCCGGTCACGGCATACGGTGAGCCCGCCGACATCAGGTCGGGACCGAAGGTGATACTGCAACGGGTCAACGAGATTCTGCACAAGTTCAAGGCAGAGGGCTCGTTCGAGCGGTTGCACGCCATCGGCATCGGTGTGCCGGGGCCGGTCAGCTTCCGGGACGGTGTCCCGGTCTCGCCGCCGATCATGCCGGGCTGGGACAGGTTCCCGGTCCGGGAGGTGCTCGGCCGCGAGTTCAACTGCCCGGTCGTCGTCGACAACGACGTGAACATCATGAGCATCGGCGAGCGCTACGGCGGCGTCGCGCACTCGGTGGACAACCTGCTCTTCCTCAAGGTGGGGACCGGCATCGGGTGCGGCATCTACCTCAACGGCGAGGTCTACCGGGGCACCGACGGGTGCGCCGGCGACATCGGGCACATCCAGGTCGACAGTCACGGGCCGGTGTGCTCGTGCGGCAACGTCGGCTGCCTGGAGGCCCTGTTCGGCGGTGGCGCCCTCGCGCGTGACGCGACGGCGGCGGCCCGCAGTGGTGCCTCGCCGGCACTCGCGGACCGTTTGAACGCCAACGGCATCGTGACCGCCAAGGACGTCGCCGACGGCGCCGCCGAGGGTGACGTCACGTGCATCCGACTGATCCGTGACGGTGGGCGCCGGGTGGGTGGGGTGCTGGCCGGTCTGGTCAGCTTCATCAACCCGTCGATGATCGTGATCGGCGGCGGTCTCGCCGGCCTCGGTCACATCCTGCTGGCGGAGATCCGCAGCGTCGTCTACCGGCGTTCGCTTCCCCTCGCGACCGGCAACCTGCCGGTCGTCCTGTCCGAGCTCGGCCCCCGCGCCGGCGTTGTTGGCGCCGCGGTGCTGGCCAGCGAACTCGCATATGGACGGCCATCATGACAATTCCGGACGACATCGTCCTGAGACTTACTGATGTAGTGAAGACCTTCCCCGGTGTCCGGGCGCTCGACGGTGTGCAGCTGGAGGTGCGGGCCGGGGAGGTGCACTGCCTCCTCGGGCAGAACGGCGCCGGCAAGTCCACGCTGATCAAGGTGCTCTCCGGCGCGCACACCCCTGACTCGGGCGAGATCACGTGGCTGGGTCAGCCGGCCGCGTTCAACAGCCCGCAGACGGCCATGAAGGCCGGCATCGCCACCATCTACCAGGAGCTCGACCTCGTCGACGGCCTCAGCGTCGCCGAGAACATGTACCTCGGTCACGAGCCGCACAGCGGCGGGTTCGTCGCCCGGCGCACCATGCGCAAGGGCGCGGAGGAGATCCTCACGCGGCTCGGCCACGCGGAGATCCCCGCCGGCCGGGAGGTCGGCAAGCTGCCGGCCGCCGCGAAGCAGATCGTGAGCATGGGCCGGGCGCTGTCCCGCGAGGCCCGGCTGCTCATCATGGACGAGCCGAGCGCCGTGCTCGCCCATGACGAGGTGCAGAACCTGTTCCGCATGGTCCGCGCGCTGACGGCGCAGGGCATCGCGGTCATCTACATCTCCCACCGCATGGAGGAGATCCGCGAGATCGGCGACCGCGTGACGGTGCTCAAGGACGGCCGCACGACCGCGGCCAACCTCGACGCGAAGACGACGCCGACCCGCGAGCTGGTGAGCCGCATGACCGGCCGCACCATCGAGTACGTCTTCCCGGACAAGACGGACAGCGCCGCGAAGGACAAGCCCCTGCTGCAGGTCGACGGCCTCAGCCTGGAAGGGCGCTTCAGCGACATCTCGCTGAACGTCCACGCCGGGGAGATCGTCGGGATCACGGGCCTCGTCGGCTCCGGGCGGTCCGAGGTGCTGGAGACCATCTTCGGCGCCCGCCGCGCGACCGCCGGCACGGTGACGATCGACGGCAAGACCCTGCGCCGCGGCAGCGTCAACGCCGCGGTGAAGGCCGGCATCGGCATGGCGCCGGAGGAGCGCAAGAGTCAGGCGCTCCTGCTCGGCGAGCCGATCTACCGCAACGTCACCCTGGCCGGCTTCACCCGCTTCGCGCGGGTCGGCTTCACCGACTCGGGACGCGAGCGCGCCGAGGCCGAGAAGATCACCCAAGGCCTCGACCTGCGCCCGAACGACGTCCGGCGCCCGGTGCGCACTCTGTCCGGCGGTAACCAGCAGAAGGTCGTCGTCGGCCGCTGGCTGCTGGGCGGCACCCGCCTGCTGCTGCTCGACGAGCCCACCCGGGGCGTCGACGTGGGTGCCCGTGCCGAGCTGTACCAGGTGATCCGCAGACTCGCCGACGAGGGTGTCGGCGTGCTGCTCGTGTCCAGCGAGGTGCCCGAGGTGCTGGGCCTGTCCGACCGCGTGCTCGTCATGCGTGAGGGACGGCTCGTGCGCGAGGCGCCCGCCGACGAACTCGACGAAGACACCGTGCTCGACCTCGTGATGGCCGGCTCCCTGCTCGACGGGGCCGACCTGGCGAGCACCGCCCCTGAAGGGACCGCAGCATGAGCACCGCGACCACACCGTCCGCCGACCCGGTGGAGCTGAGCAAGGGCCACCCCGGCCCGGCGGCCCGGCAGGGCTGGTGGCAGCGGGACGGCGCCGACTCCGCCAAGCGCAACCTCGCCCTCATCGGGGTGCTGGTCCTGCTGCTGGTCATCGGTGCCATCACCCGGCCCGACATCTTCCTCGACATCGACCGGCTGTGGTCCAACGAGCTGACCGTGCTGACCCAGGCGTCCAGCATCGGCGTGATCGTGGTCGGCATGACCTTCGTGATGATCAGCGGCGGCATCGACCTGTCGGTCGGCGCGCTGCTCGCACTGGCCAGCGTCTGGTGTACGACCGTGGCGACCCAGGACATGGGCCCGGCCGCGATGGTCTTCACCGCACTCGCGGTCGGTGCGGTCGCCGGCCTCGTCAACGGCGGCCTGATCGCCTACGGCAAGCTGGTGCCGTTCATCGCCACGCTCGCCATGATGCTGTCGGCCCGGGGCCTGGCCCAGAACATCTCCGGGTCGCGCACCCAGATCACCTCGGACCCGTTCATCAAGAGCCTCGCCGGCGACCGGTTGCTCGGCGTGCCGTACATGGTGATCATCTTCGTGGGGGTCACCGCGCTCGGCTGGGTCCTGCTCAACCGCACCACCTTCGGCCGGCGCACCATCGCGATCGGCGGCAACGCCGAGGCCGCCCGCCTGGCCGGCATCAACGTCCGGATGCAGACGATGCTGCTGTACGTGCTGTCCGGCGTCTGCTGCGGCATCGCCGCGCTGATGATCGTGTCGCAGACGACGTCCGGCAGCAACACGCACGGCGACCTGTACGAGCTCAACGCGATCGCCGCGGCGATCATCGGCGGCACCGCCCTCACCGGCGGCCGCGGCACCATCGTCGGCTCGCTGCTCGGCGTGCTGATCTTCACGCAGATCACGAACCTGTTCATCGTCAACAACCTGCAGCTGGACGTCCAGCGGATCATCAACGGCGGCATCATCGTCGCCGCCGTCCTGATCCAGCAGTTCCGGGTCGGCTCGTTCTTCCGGACGCGCTTCAAGAAACGACCCGCCTGAAGATAGGCACCACGGCCCCAACCCGATAGGCCAGATCACCGCCGAACACCTTCACCGCCGTCCAGCCGCGACGGCAGTGCTGATCAACACGCCCAAAAACGCACCAAAAAAGTACACACCCCCCATCCCACAGACGACCAGGAGGTCGTGATGAGCGCATCCTCGGGTGACATGTCCCGCCGCAGGCTTCTCCTCGGCGGGGCGGCGCTCGGCGCCGGCGCACTGCTCGCCGGTTGCACGTCCAACGACACCAAGGACACGGACACCGGCACCAACACCAAGGAGAACACCGCCGCCACCGAGGCGCCGGGCAAGGCCGTCACCATCGGCTTCTCCGCCCCGGCCGCCGACCACGGCTGGATCGGTGCCATCACCGCCAACGCCAAGGCGCAGGCGGCCAAGTTCTCCGACGTGACCCTGAAGGTCGTCGACGCCGGTAAGGACGCTCCCGCGCAGATCGCCGCGCTGGACACCCTGATCGGCTCGAAGCCCGACGCGATCGTGCTGCTGCCGCAGGACGGCGCGCAGCTGACGGAGATCGGCAAGAAGGCCACCGCGGCCGGCATCATCGTCATCAACCTCGACCGCGAGTTCTCCGACTCGGCCGCCTCGTTCTCGCTGATCAAGGGCGACAACTACGGCATGGGCATCGCCGCCGGCAAGTTCATCGGCGAGAAGCTCAAGGGCAAGACCGACGCGGTCATCGGCGAGATCCCCGGCATCGACGAGCTCCAGCTGACCAAGGACCGGTCGAAGGGCTTCGCCGACGCGCTCAAGACCTACGGCCTCACGGTCAAGCACCGCGTCGCCGCGGGCTTCACCGTCGAGTCCGGCCAGAAGTCCATGGCCAACCTGCTGCAGGCCGCGCCGAAGCTCGACGCCGTGTGGAACCACGACGACGACCAGGGCGTCGGCGTGCTCGCCGCGATCCAGCAGGCGGGCCGCAAGGAGTTCTTCATGGTCGGTGGCGCGGGCTCCCGCGACGCGATGGACCACATCAAGGCCGGCGACACGGTGCTGACCGCGACGGTCACCTACCCGCCGTCGATGGCGTCCTCGGCGATCATCCTGGCCCGGCTCGCCGCCCAGGGCAAGGGCATGGGCGACCTGGTCGAGCTGCAGGTGCCGAAGCTGATCGTCCTGCAGTCCGAGACGATCACCAAGGACAACGTCGACAAGTACCTGCCGCTCGGCTTCAAGTCCTAGCAGGTCGTCAGGTAGAGCCAACCACCAGAAAGGAACCGCCAAGTGTCCACTCAGGGCAGCAGCGGGGAGCTGCGCGTCGGCATGGTCGGATACGCGTTCATGGGCGCCGCGCACTCACAGGCGTGGCGCACCGTGAACCGGGTCTTCGACCTTCCGGCGCGGGCGACCATGGTCGCCGTCTGCGGCCGCGATGGGGCGAAGGTGGCGGACGCCGCGAGCCGGCTCGGGTGGGCCGAAGCGGTGACCGACTGGCGCGAGCTGATCGCCCGGGACGACATCGACGTCATCGACGTCTGTACCCCGGGCGACAGCCACGCCGAGATCGCCATCGCCGCGCTGGAAGCGGGCAAGCACGTGCTGTGCGAGAAGCCTCTCGCCAACACGGTCGAGGAGGCGCGCGCGATGGTCGCGGCGGCGGTCAAGGCCCGGGCGCTCGGCGTCCGGTCCGCCTGCGGGTTCAACTACCGCCGGGTCCCCGCCGTCTCGCTGATGCGCAACCTCATCGCCGACGGCCGGCTCGGCGCGATCCGGCACGTCAGAGCCGTCTATCTGCAGGACTGGATCACCGATCCGAACTTCCCGCTCGTCTGGCGGCTCCAGAAGGACAAGGCCGGCTCGGGCGCGCTCGGCGACATCGGCGCGCACATCATCGACCTGACCCAGTTCGTCACCGGCCAGCAGATCACCGGTGTCACGGGCATCACGGAGACGTTCATCAAGGAGCGCCCGCTCCCTGAGGCGTCGAGCGGGCTGTCCGCGAGCGCCGGCGCGACGACGGGGGAGGTGACCGTCGACGACGCGGCGGTCTTCGTCGCGCGGCTCTCCGGCGGCGGCCTGGCCACCTACGAGGCGACCCGCTTCGCGACCGGCCGCAAGAACGGGCTCAAGGTCGAGATCAACGGCGAGCTCGGCTCGCTGGTGTTCGACCTGGAGCGGCTCAACGAGCTGGAGTACTACGACGCCACCAGGCCGGCGGCCGAGCAGGGCTTCAGCCGGATCCTGGTGACCGAGGGCGAGCACCCGTACCTGTCGGCCTGGTGGCCGCCGGGGCACATCATCGGGTACGAGCACTCGTTCACCCACGAGATGCGGGACTTCATCGAGGCGGTGGCCACCGGGCAGGACCCGACGCCGTCGTTCGAGGACGCGCTGCAGGTACAGCTCGTGCTGGACGCCGTCGAGAAGTCCGACGCGTCATGGGTCAGCGTGCTGGCATGAACGATCCCTACGCCCCCACGCCTGCGGACCGGTTCTCGTTCGGGCTCTGGACGGTGGGCTGGCAGGCCCAGGACGTCTTCGGCTCGGCGTCCCGCGCGGCACTCGACCCTGTCGAGTCCGTGCACCGGCTCGCGGAGCTGGGGGCGTACGGGGTGAGCTTCCACGACGACGACCTGATCCCCTTCGGCAGCGAGGACGCGGTCCGCGACAAGCTGATCGCCCGGTTCCGCGAGGCCCTGGACACCAGCGGCCTGGTGGTGTCGATGGCGACCACGAACCTGTTCGGCCACCCCATCTTCAAGGACGGCGCGTTCACCGCCAACGACCGCGCTGTCCGCCGCTTCGCGCTGCAGAAGGTGCTGCGCAACATCGACCTCGCCGCCGAGCTCGGCGCGCCGACCTACGTGCTGTGGGGCGGGCGTGAGGGCGCGGAGTCCGGGGCCGGCAAACAGATGCGCGCTGCCCTGGACCGGTACCGCGAGGCGATCAACGCCCTCTGCGCGTACATCCGGGAACGCGGCTACGACATCCGCCTCGCCATCGAACCCAAGCCCAACGAGCCGCGCGGCGACATCCTGCTGCCGACGATCGGTCACGCCCTCGCGCTGATCTCGACCCTGGATGAGCCGTCGCGGGTGGGGCTCAACCCGGAGGTCGGGCACGAGGAGATGGCCGGGCTCAACTTCGCCCACGGCATCGCCCAGGCGCTCTGGCACGGCAAGCTGTTCCACGTCGACCTCAACGGTCAGCACGGCCCGCGCTTCGACCAGGACCTGCGCTTCGGCGCCGGCAACCTGCGCGGCGCGTTCTGGACCGTCGACGTCCTGGAGAACAGCTCCGGCTACCCGACGGCGTACGCGGGCCCCCGCCACTTCGACTACAAGCCACCACGTACCGAGGACGCAGCCGGGGTGTGGGTCACCGCGGCGGCGTGCATGCGCAACTACCTGATCCTCAAGGACAAGGTCCGCGCGTTCCGCGACGACCCCGAGGTCTCGGCGGCCCTGGCCACGGCCCGGGTCGACGAGCTGTCGGTGCCGACGCTGATGCCGGGGGAGTCCCTGTCGGCGCTGCGTGCCGAGGAGATCGACGTCGAGGCGGTGGCCGCCCGCGGGATGGCCTTCGAACGGCTCGACCAGCTCGCCATGGAGCACCTGCTGGGAATCAGGGGATAACGAAGCTTCTCCTCGCCGGCAGCGAGGGCCTTGCCGCGGTTGCGCCCCGCGGCAGGGAACGCCGGAGGGGAGAGGTCCGTCGCGCCGGCGCGGCTGTGATGTCGCGCCGGCAGACGGGCACAACTCCAGACGACATCATGACGGCGCGACGGCGCGCGCTCACGCCCATCGTGAAGGAACTGTCATGCCCACAAGCACCGCCCGGAACTGGTTCGCCGCCGCTACGGCGGGCCTGCTCGTCGCGGCAACACTGAACCCGGCGCCCGCCAGCGCCGCCGACGCCCCGTACAAGGTCCTCGTCTTCTCCAAGACCGCCGGTTTCCGCCACTCGTCGATCCCCAACGGCATCGCCGCCGTCCAGTCGCTCGGCACGACCAACAACTTCACCGTCACCGCCACCGAGGACGCCGCCGCGTTCACCACCGCCAACCTGGCCCAGTACCAGACGGTGGTGTTCATGTCGACGACCGGCGACGTGCTCAACGACGCCCAGCAGACCGCCTTCGAGAGCTACATCCGCGGCGGCGGCGGGTACGTCGGCGTGCACGCGGCGGCCGACACCGAGTACAGCTGGCCGTTCTACGGCACGCTGGCCGGTGCCTGGTTCGCCTCGCACCCGGCGATCCAGCAGGCGAGCGTCAACGTCGAGGACCGCAGCCACCCGGCGACGGCCCACCTCGGCGCCACCTGGACGCGCACCGACGAGTGGTACAACTACCAGACCAACCCGCGGGCCACGGCGCACGTCCTGGCCTCGCTGAACGAGTCGTCGTACTCGGGTGGCTCGATGAGCGGCGACCACCCGATCACCTGGTGCAAGACCATCGACAACGGCCGATCATTCTACACCGGCTTCGGGCACACCGAGGAGAGCTACACCGACGCCAACTTCCGCAACCTGCTGCTGGGCGCGCTGCGGTACACCGCCAAGCGGGTCGACGGCAACTGCGCCGCCCCGGTCGCGCCGTCCGGCAGCGTCTACCAGGCCGAGGCGTGGTCCTCCACCGGCGGCGTCCAGGTCGCCAACCACGCGGCCGCCGTCGGCGGCAAGACCGCCGGCTACATCGACAACAACGACTGGATCGCGTTCAACGGCGTGAACCTGTCCAACGTCACCGGCGCCACCCTGCGCACGTCGTCGGCCGGTGCCGGCGGTACCGTCGAGATCCGCGCCGGCTCGACCACCGGCACCCTGCTCGGCAGCGTCCCGATCGCCAACACCGGCAGCTGGGAGACCTTCCGCGACGTGTTCACGCCGCTGTCGGCCAACGCCTCGACCACGCTCTACCTGGTGTTCAAGGGCACCGGCAGCTCGCTGTTCGACCTGGACCAGATCACCCTGACCCGGTCCGCGGCGACGCGGCAGGGTGAGGCGTGGTCGTCGATGAGCGGCCTGCAGGTCGCCGCCCACGGCCCGGCCACCGGCGGGCAGACCGCGGGCTTCATCGACAACAACGACTGGGCTGGGTACTCGGGCCTGTCGTTGAGCACCGCCGCCGGCGTCCGCGTCAAGTGGTCCTCGGCGGGCCCCGGCGGCACGATCGAGTTCCGGGCCGGCTCGGCGACCGGCGCGCTGCTCGGCAGCGTCGCGGTGGCCAACACCGGCAGCTGGGACACGTTCCGGACCGCGTCGGTGCCCCTTGCCGCGAATGCGTCAACCTCGCTGTACCTGGTGTTCCGCGGCGGCAGCGGATCGCTCTTCGACGTCGACGAGTTCACGGTGTTCAACTCCTGATCTTCAGCCGCGGGCTGCCGCCCGCGGCTGGACAGACGGGTGGCGGGGTCGCGACGCCGACCGGCCCCGCTGTCCGGGCCCCGTCCGCTCGGATGCACCACAGCACCTGCCACAACGTCCCGGGTGGTGACGCCGACTCCCCCCGTGGCCGGGCAGGTGCGATCCGGGCGGACGGGTCGCCTTTTTTGCAGCTTGTACTGGTGGGAGCTCGTTCATAAAATGGGCTCAGCACCTGGTCGGCCCTCGGACAGGTGCGGGTGGGAGGCGCAACCCACCCGCGCCGTGACACGTGTCCTCGGCCTCTGCTCAGGTCTCTCCCTCGCGCCCTCATCACCGCCGTTACATCGGAGGATCACTCATGGCGCGTCCAATCACCCTGTTCACCGGCCAGTGGGCCGACCTGCCCTTCGAGGAGGTCTGCCGGCTCGCCTCGGAATGGGGCTACGACGGTCTCGAGATCGCCTGCTGGGGCGACCACTTCGAGGTCGACAAGGCGCTCTCCGACGAGTCCTATGTGGACCGGAAGCTGGAGACGCTGGCCAAGCACAACCTGAAGGTCTACGCGATCTCCAACCATTTGGTCGGCCAGGCCGTCTGCGACCACCCGATCGACCAGCGCCACCAGGGCATCCTGCCCGCCCGCATCTGGGGCGACGGCTCGCCCGAGGGCGTCCGCCAGCGGGCCGCCGACGAGATCAAGGACACCGCCCGCGCCGCCCGCAAGCTCGGCGTCGACGTGGTCGTCGGCTTCACCGGCTCGTCCATCTGGCACACCCTGGCCATGTTCCCGCCGGTGCCGCCGCAGATGATCGAGGACGGCTACCAGGACTTCGCCGACCGGTGGAACCCGATCCTCGACGTCTTCGACGAGGTCGGCGTCCGCTTCGCGCACGAGGTGCACCCCAGCGAGATCGCCTACGACTACTGGACCACCAAGCGCACCCTCGAGGCGATCGGCAACCGGCCCGCGTTCGGCCTCAACTGGGACCCGTCGCACTTCGTGTGGCAGGAGCTCGACCCGGTGAACTTCATCTTCGACTTCGCCGACCGCATCTACCACGTCGACTGCAAGGACGCGAAGGTCCGCACCGGCGACGGCCGCCGCGGCCGGCTCGCCTCGCACCTGCCGTGGGCCGACATGCGCCGCGGCTGGGACTTCGTCTCCACCGGCCACGGCGACGTGCCGTGGGAGGACTGCTTCCGGGCGCTCAACGCGATCGGCTACAACGGCCCGATCTCGATCGAGTGGGAGGACGCCGGCATGGACCGCCTCATCGGCGCCCCCGAAGCCCTGTCCTTCGTGCGCCGCCTGGCCTTCGACGCCCCGGCGGCCGCCTTCGACGCGGCGTTCTCGTCCTCGTCCTGAGTTCTTGCCCTGAACGTGCTCAAAGGGCCGGCCCCATTCCGGGGCCGGCCCTTTCGCGTTCTGTTGGGCGCTGTCGGCGCTGTCGGCGCCGTCGGGCGTGCTTAGAAGCTGGTGCCGCCGCTGGGGGTCGTCTTCGACGAACCCGTCGTGGCCAGGACGTCACGCTCGATGGCGGGCGTCTCCGACCCCATCAGCCGCTGCCCGAGGTCGCTCTCGGCGAACCGGCTGTTGGCCAGCTTGTCGGTCACCTTGGTCTTGCCCTCGCTGTAGAGCCGCGTCGCCTGCTCCTGGACGACCCCGGCGGCCTCCTGCACCGTCGGGCTCTCCTTGATCTTCAGAGCAGTAGCCTTGAGCTCTTCATACTTCTCCCGACCAGCCCGGGCGCCGAGCACAAAGCCCGCGGCCAGTCCGCCGAGGAACAGTAGCTTGCCGCGCATAGCGACTAACCTCCTTCTGAGCGGCGCCCGGTCATCGTTGCGTCTTCAGCGCCGTCCTGAGTCCTGACTTACCCGTCCATCGTCGTTCCGACACATCGATCATGTACCCGTTTGCAGAGATCTGGCACACGATGGGATGGTCTCCGCCGCGCCGCGCACAACCCGCTGGCGCGACCCCGGGGTGCGTGCTGTACTCTTTGCCGGTCGCCCTGATTCACCGGGAACACTGGTGAAGGGGTGCTGCAATCCCGCGTAGCTCAATTGGCAGAGCAGCCGGCTGTTAACCGGCAGGTTATAGGTTCGAGTCCTATCGCGGGAGCTCCAAACGGCCCCTTACCGGGGCCATTTTAGCGCCCGGACCCCTTTCCGGGCGGCGTCCCGGTTGCACAGGTCGGTAAGCTTGCGATCGCTCGGGGCGGTAGCTCAGCGGGTTAGAGCAGGGGACTCATAATCCCTCGGTCGCGGGTTCGAGTCCCGCCCGCCCCACATCCCGGGGTCGACCCTGCTCGTGCGCCTGCGGCGCGCTCGCCGGCGGGCTGTGGATTCCCCGCGCACGGCTTCGCCGTGCTCCCCGGTGGGGGAGCTTCGCTCCACCCACACCCCCTCAAGACCGTCCGGTGGCTGGGCTTGTCGGGTTTGGTCGCTTCGCTCCGCCCGTATCCTCTCAAGACCGTCTGGTGGCTGGGCTTGTCGGGTTGGTCGCTTCGCTCCGCCCGCATCCCCTCAAGACCGTCTGGCGGCTGGGCTTGAGCGGCCCTCTCACTCCACACCGCAGACGGCGCGGCTGCCCCGCACCGCCCGCAACAGGGTCGAGCAGCCGTCCCCGAACGCCGCGTTCGGGTTGGTCGCTTCGATCCACCCGCACCTTCTCGGGACCGCGGGTCCTCCTCGCAAGGCCTGCCACCTCCCCTCCGTGCCGGCCGACTGCCGCCGTCTTCATCAGACCGTAGCCCTGGGGTACGACCGTTTCCGGCTCGTCCGAGCGCCGCGCTGACGCGGGCCGGCGCTCGCTCCTTGCCGAGCAGGCGCCGGGCGACCGGGCCGTACCCCTGCGGAATCCGCTGTTTCCCGGCGCCATCCGGCCGCTCTCCGGAGGTGAGCGCCCGATCATCGGTCAGCGTCGGGTTCCGGGTCCCGCCGCTCGATCGGGGGCGGCAGATGGTCCGGCTGGGTCGCTGGGGTGGTACGGGCCGACTCGACCTGATGCCTCGCCTCCCGGATGGCGCCGGCGGCCCGGCGGATCCTGGCCGACGCCTCCGCGGCCGCGTCGCCGTCGGTTGTCGCAGGTCCGACGGCACCGGGCTGCGCGGCGGTGTGCTCGGGCGCCGGGGGCGCGGCTGCCGGCGTCGCCCGGTCGGCAGGCACCAGCTGCTCTCGCAGGCGGGACAGGTCAACTGACGGTCGGCGTAGGGCGAGGCGGTGGTGACGACGTGGGCGAGGTGTTGCCACCAGTGGCGGCCGAGGTTGCGGGAGCCGTCGGGCAGGCCGGCGAGGTCGCCGAGCCGGTCGCGAAACGACTCGGTGCGCTCCTTCGACCATGGTTCGTGGCGCTGTGCCTCCATGGCTTCCACAAAGCCGGGTGGGTCCAGGTACCGGTCGGGAGAGGTCAGCGCGTTGGAGTAGGCGGGACTGGCCGCGCCGCGGCCGAAGACGTAGGTCTCGTCGGCGAGGCATTCCCGTTCGACCATGGCGGCGGTCTCCAGGACGCCGGGGTAGCCGCGGTCCGGGTTGTCGACGTATCGGCCGCCGCCGTCGGTGTCCCGCTCGCGTTGGAGCCGTTCCAGCACCGCCAGGTCTGCTTCTGCCTGCGGGGCGGAGACGCCGACGAACCAGACCCGGCACAGCGGCCGTCCGTTCTCGTCAGGGGTCCGCAGCCGGGTCAGCAGTTCGCGGGTGCGCCGCGGGTTGTCGGAGTTGGTGTCGACGACGAAGTCGAACCGGCGTTCCAGGCATTCCTCGATCGCGCGGGCGGCCATCCTGCGTGAGTCGTGGTAGACGACCGAGCCGGCCGTCAGGTCGTCGTTGCGGAGCAGGTCGGGCCAGCGCGGATCGAAGGTGCCGATCTCGTCGCCGGAGATGACGGCCGGCTCGCGCGGCAACAGGCGCGTCAGAAGATCGACGACCGAGGACTTGCCGACCGCTGGGCGTCCGCTGAGCACGATCGCCTGGATCTGCTCCCCGGCCGGGACCGGAGTTCGCGCGCCGCCGGTCCGGGTGGTCTCCAGGACTCTGGACCGGACCCGGTTGACGTAGACCCATTCGTGGACGTCAGGAGGCAGCGCCTCGGGTGGGGGGCCGTGCGGGTCGGTCATGCCTTGCCGAGCAGGCGCCGGGCGATCGGGCCGTACTCGTCCAGGACCTGCCGGATCTCGGCGTCCGTCATGAACGGCAGCTGCCGTTTGCGGGCCCAGTACTCATCGTCCTGAGCGCGCAGGGCCGCCAGCCGCTCCGGGTCGGGATGCTCGTCGGCCTCCGCCGCACGGAGCTGGTTTCCGGTCCACCCGCACAGGAGGCCGAGGGTGGAATGGGCGGTCTCCCGCCGGATGATCTCGTCCGGGGACATGTCCGGTCCGAGGTCGAGGCCTCTCAGTGTGGGTCGGTGCTCCGCCGGGTCGGTCATGCGAGCGCGCTCCCTCGAACTGTCCGCCGCTTCGGAGATCTCCGTGCGTATCGGCAGTGTAACGACAGGTATCTCTGCGATCCGTCGTGCGACGGGTGAGACGACGCCGCAGGGCGGGTGGGACGGCGGGTGTCCCGCGCAGCAAAGCCGGAGGTGTGGCGGGCGACGGCGGGCTGCCATGTTGGGGCTTCGGACCGGAGCAACCGAGTGGGCGAGTGCCGGCCGGACGCGGATGTCACGTGCCGGCGACGTCGACGGTGCGCCGGTCGGTCGGCCCGCGACGCTCGCCGGTGAGCCGTCGGCGTCATCGCCCAGCGGAATGAGATGCCATGACGAATCCGTTCGAAGACCCCGACGCCCTGTACCTGGTCCTCGTGAACAAGGAGGGCCAGTACAGCCTGTGGCCCGTCACCATCGCGGTTCCCGACGGCTGGGTCACGGCGTACGACAGGAACTCCCGCTCGGACTGCCTCAACTACGTGGAAGAGCAATGGACCGACATGCGGCCCAAGAGCTTGATCGAAGCCGACCGAGGGTGAGCGGGGCGACCGTGACGACGCACATCAGTGACCAGGTGACGACGAAACCCGAGACGGAGCTTCTCGGTGAGCTGTTCGCGGCGCAGGCGGCCCGGACCCCGGACGCGGTCGCGGTGGTGTCCGGGGACGTGTCGCTGTCCTATGCGGAGCTGGACGCGCGCGCGAACCGGCTGGCCCGGTTCCTGGTGACGCAGGGCGCCGGACCGCAGCGTGTGGTGGCCGTGGCGATGGACCGCTCCGCGGAGCTGATCGTGGCGGTGCTGGCGGTGCTGAAGGCCGGCGCCGCCTACCTGCCGGTCGACCCGGCGTACCCCGCGGACCGGATCGCGTTCATGCTCGCCGACGCCGCCCCGGCGGCCATCCTCACCTCCAGCGGCGTGGCCGCCGGCAATGCGGGCGGCGCGCCGGTGATCGTGGTGGACGACCCCGAGGTCCGGGCCGCCGTGGCGGCGCTGCCCGCCACCGGGCTGTCCGACGCGGACCGGGACGCGCCGCTGCTGCCCGCGCACCCGGCGTACGTGATCTACACGTCGGGGTCGACGGGGCGGCCCAAGGGGGTCGTCGTGGAGCACCGCTCGGCGGCGTGGCTGGCGTCCTGGGCGGCGTCGACGTTCGGCGCGGAGGGGTTCAGCCGGGTGCTGGCGTCGACGTCGCTGAGCTTCGACGTGTCGGTGTTCGAGGTGTTCGGCCCGCTGGCCTGCGGTGGCTGTGTGGAGGTGGTGCGGGACGTGCTCGTGCTGGCACGGGGTGGCTGGTCGGGGAGCCTGATCAGCACCGCGCCGTCGGCGATGGCGGCGGTACTGGCCGAGGCCGGCCCGTCCGTGACGGCGCAGACGGTGGTGCTGGCGGGTGAGGCGCTGACCGGGCCGGTGCTGCGGGCCGTACGGGCGGCGGTGCCCGGCAGCCGCGTGGTCAACGCGTACGGGCCGACCGAGGCGACCGTGTACGCCACGGCCGGCGACGTCGAGGAGGAGGCCGACGGCCCGCTCCCGATCGGGCGCCCGCTGGCCGGCGCGCAGGTCTACGTGCTGGACGGGCAGCTGCGCCCGGTACCGGCCGGGGTGACCGGCGAGTTCTACATCGCGGGCGCGGGGCTGGCGCGGGGCTACCTGAACCGGCCCGGGCTGACGGCGGAACGGTTCGTGGCGAACCCGTTCACCGCAGGGGAACGCATGTACCGCACCGGGGACCTGGTGCGGTGGGCCGGCGACGGCCGGCTGGAGTTCGTGGGACGCGTCGACGACCAGGTGAAGATCCGGGGACTGCGGATCGAGCCGGGCGAGATCGAGACGGTGCTCGCCGCGCAGCCCGGGGTGGGCCGGGCGGTGGTCGTGGTGCGGGAGGACCGGCCCGGCGACCCGCGGCTGGTCGGCTACGTGGTGCCCGAGCCCGGTGGGCGGGTGGACCCGGTGGCGGTGCGGCAGCAGGCGGCCAGGGCGCTGCCGGAGTACATGGTGCCGGCGGCGGTGCTGGTGCTGGACGCGCTGCCGCTGTCGGTCAACGGGAAGCTGGACCGGCGGGCGCTGCCGGCGCCGGACTTCGCCGCCGCGGCCGGCGGGCAGGACCCGGCGACCCCGCACGAGGCGGTGCTGGGTGAGCTGTTCGCGGAGGTCCTGGGCATCGACCGGGTCGGGGTCGAGCACAACTTCTTCGACCTGGGCGGGCATTCGCTGCTGGCGACGCGGCTGATCAGCCGGGTGCGCTCGGCGCTGGGCGTGGAACTGGACATCCGGGCGGTGTTCGAGAACCCGACGGTGCGGTCGCTGGCCCGGTCGCTGGTGAAGGCCGGCAGCGCGCGGTCGCCGCTGGTACGGGCGGCGCAACGGCCGGAACGGCTGCCGTTGTCGTTCGCCCAGCAGCGGCTGTGGTTCATGAACGAGTACGACGGGCCGAGCGCGATGTTCAACGTGCCGTTCGCGTGGCGGCTGCACGGCGAGCTGGACTCCGCCGCGCTGGCGGCGGCACTGCGGGACGTGGTGGTGCGGCACGAGGCGATGCGTACGGTGTTCGCGGTCGCGGACGGTCAGCCGTACCAGCGGGTGGTGGACGCGTCGGTGGCGGTGCCGCAGGTGACGATCGCGGCGGCCGACCAGGCCAGCCTGCCGGTCCTGCTGGAGCAGGCCGTCCGGCACGTCTTCGACCTGGCCGGCGAGCTGCCGGTGCGGGCGGGACTGTTCCGGCTGGGCGCCGCGGAGCACGTGCTGGTGGTCGTGATGCACCACACCGCCACCGACGGCTGGTCGGCCGGGGTGCTGGTCCGGGACCTGAGCGAGGCGTACCGGGCGCGGCTGGAAGGGCAGGCGCCGCGATGGGCGGACCTGCCGGTGCAGTACGCCGACTACACGCTGTGGCAGCGGCGGCTGCTGGGCGGCGACGGGGACGGCGACGGCGACGGTGTGCTGACCGGGCAGCTGGACTTCTGGCGCTCGGCGCTGGCGGGGCTGCCCGATCAGCTGGACCTGCCCGCCGACCGGCCGCGGCCCGCGCTGCCGTCGCATCGTGGCGGCCTGGTCCGCTTCGAGCTGGACGCCGGGCTGCACCGCCGGCTGGAGGAGCTGGCGCGCGAGCACCGGGTGACGTTGTTCATGGTCGTCCAGGCGGGGCTGGCGATGCTGCTGTCGCGCTCCGGCGCCGGCACCGACATCCCCATCGGCACGATGGTCGCCGGCCGCACCGACGAGGCGGTCCACGATCTGGTGGGCTTCTTCGGCAACACGCTCGTGCTGCGGACGGACCTGTCCGGGGACCCGGGCTTCGGCGAGCTGCTCGGCCGGGTGCGGGAGCTGGGCCTGACGGCCTACGCCCACCAGGACGTGCCGTTCGAGCGGCTCGTGGAGGTGCTCAACCCGGTCCGGTCCGCCTCGCGGCACCCGCTGTTCCAGGTGATGCTCACGTCCGACGACGACCCGAGCAGGCAGTGGCAGGTGCCGGGCCTTCAGGCGCGGACCGAGCCGCTGCCCGGCGAGACGGCCAAGTACGACCTGTCGATGTTCTTCCGCCAGGAGTACGCCGCCGACGGCGCACCGGCCGGGATCGCCTGCTCGTTCGAGTACGCCATGGACCTGTTCGACGAGTCGACCGTGCACGCCCTCGGCGGCCGGCTGACGCGGCTGCTGGACCAGGCGGCCGCCGACCCGGACCGGCGGATCGGCGAGCTGGAGCTGCTGACGCCCGCCGAGCGGGACCTGGTGCTGTACCGGTGGAACGACACCGCCCTGGAGATGCCCGCGATGACGGTGCCCGCGGTGTTCGCGGCCCAGGTGGCCCGGACCCCGGACGCGGTCGCGGTCGTCGACGACCGCACCAGACTGACCTACCGGGAGCTGGACGAGCGGTCCACCCGGCTGGCGGCGACGCTGACGGCCGCGGGTGTCACGACGGAGCTGCCGGTGCTCGTCGTGATGAAACGGTCGGCGCAGCTGTGGGTGGCGTTGCTGGCCGTGCTGAAGGCCGGCGGGGTGTACGTGCCCGTCAACGTGGCCGCGTGGCCGGTGTCGCGCATCGCTCTCGTGGCGGGCGACGTGGGTGTCGTGGCCGTCCTGTGCGACGAGGACCTGGCGGAGGTCGCCGAGCAGGTGAGCCCCGGCGCGCCGGTCGTGGTGGCCACGGCCGCCGACGACGGCGCCGCGGTGCCCGAGGTGGACCTCACGGACGCGGTACGGCACCCGGACCAGCTGGCCTACGTGGTCTTCACGTCCGGGTCGACCGGCGTGCCGAAGGGCGTCGCGGTGGCGCACCGGGACATCGTGGACATGATCCTGGACCCGGCGTGGCCGGAGGGCGTGCACGAACGGATGCTGGTGCACTCGCCGCACTCGTACGACATCTCGACGTACGAGCTGTGGATCGCGCTGCTGCACGGCGGCACGTGCGTGGCTGCGCCGGCGGAGGAGATGAGCATCGCCGACCTCGCGGAGGTGATCGCCTCGACGGCCCCGACGGCCCTGTGGCTCACCTCGGCGCTGTTCGACGCGGTGTCGGTGGAGCAGCCGTCGGCGCTGGCCGGGCTGCGGATGGTGGTCGTCGGCGGGGACGCGGTGTCCGGCGTGGCCCTGCGGCGGGTCGTCGAACGGTGCCCGGGCGTGCTGATGGTGAACGGGTACGGGCCGAGCGAGATGACGACGTTCACGTCGCTGCACAAGATGACCGGCTTCTCGGACGACCAGGCGGCGCGGCCGGTGCCGATCGGCGGGCCGATGGCCAACATGCGGCTGTTCGTGCTCGACACGACGCTGCGGCCGGTACCGGTGGGGGTCACGGGCGAGCTCTACATCGCGGGCGCGGGGATGGCGCGGGGGTACATGAACCGGCCCGGGCTGACGGCGGAGCGGTTCGTGGCCAACCCGTTCGGGACGGGTGAACGGATGTACCGCACGGGAGACCTGGTCCGGTGGACCGACGACGGTGTGCTGGTGTTCGTGGGGCGCACCGACCATCAGGTGAAGATCCGCGGGTTCCGGGTCGAGCCGGGCGAGATCGAGGCGGTGCTGCTCGCCCAGCCGGGCGTCGGCCAGGCCGCGGTCATCGCGCGGGAGGACCGTCCCGGTGACCGCCGGCTGGTCGCGTACCTCGTGGCGGAGCCCGGCGGCCGGGTCGATCCGGTGGCGGTACGCAAGGAAGCGGCCAGGACGCTGCCGGAGTTCATGGTGCCGGCGGCGGTGCTGGTGCTGGACGCGTTGCCGCTGACGGTGAACGCGAAGCTGGACCGGCACGCGCTGCCGGCGCCGGACTACAGCGCCGCGGCCGCCGGCCAGGAACCGGCCACGCCACGCGAGGCGCAGCTGTGCGAGCTGTTCGCCCAGGCGCTGGGCGTCGACCGGGTCGGCGTCGACGACAACTTCTTCGACCTGGGCGGCCACTCCCTGCTCGCCGCGATCCTCCTGGCCCGCCTGGAGGATCAGCACGGCATCAAGATGACCCTCAAGACCTTCCTCGTCAACCCTTCGGTCAACGGCGTCACCGGCCAGGCGCCGCCGTCCGGCGCGAACGGGCGCGGGACAGGTCCCCGCTGACACCGCCGCACGCGGCGCGGGACACCGCGCCGCGTGCGGCCAGGGTTTCACCGCAGAACGCCGGGTCCGCCCCGGCGTTCTGTGTTTGTCCGCCGACCGCACGCGCTCGATCGTCGCCCGCACGCACGCGCCCGGTCGTGCGGGGTCACGCGAAACGGTGCGCCGGCCCGGTCGTCGCCGGCAGACAGACAGACAAAAGGGTGGTGGGACGCCCGGTTCGGCGTCCCACCACCCTTGCGGCAAACGCGGTTAGTTCGCGGTGAGGTAGCTGTGGAGCCGGCGCATGCCCTCGGCGACGGTGTCCTCGTCCTTCGCGAACGCGATCCGGATCTGCGGCGGGCCCGACCGGTCCGCCGAGCCGTAGAAGCACCCGCCGGGCACGACACCGACACCGGCTTCCCGCAGCAGGCGCTGGACCAGCTGCGACTCGCCCTCGCCGGGCAGCGCGAAGGAGCTGGCGTCGCACATGACGTAGTAGGCCCCGGCCGGCCGCTGGAACTCGACACCGCACCGCTCGAGCCCGGCGACCAGGACGTCCCGCCGCTTGCCGTACACGGCTCGCAGCTCGTCGAAGTACGTCTCCGGCAGCGACAGCGCCGCGACGCCGGCCGCCTGGAACGGCGTCGGGGCGGCGATCGTCAGGAAGTCGTGCACCCGGGCGACGCGCCCCATGAGGTCCTGCGACCCGGTCACCCAGCCGACCCGCCAGCCGGTCACGGAGAACATCTTCGACAGCGCGTTGATCGTGATCGACTGCCGTTCCATGCCGGGGACGTCGGAGATCCTGGGCGGCCGCTCGCCCGTGAAGTACAGCTCGTCGTAGATGGCGTCATGGATGGCGACGATGCCGAGCCGCTGGCAGACCTCGGCCAGACCCCGCGTCTCCTCCCACGAGAACACGCGCCCCGTCGGGTTGTGCGGTGAGTTGACGATGACCGCACGGGTGTCCCGGTCGGCGACCGCGGCGACCGCGGCCGGGTCGAGCTCCCAGCCGGGGCCCCGCAGCTGGACGTACCTGGCTTCCACGCCGATGAGCCGCAGGTTGACCGCGTAGGACTCGTAGGCGGGCTCGACGATGATGACGTTGGACCCGCGCTCCGCCACGGCGAGCAGCACCGCCAGCATCGCTTCGGTCGCCCCGCACGTCACGCAGATCTGCGTCTCCGGGTCGTAGGGCTCCGGCATGCCCCAGCGGCGCTGCTCGAACGCGCTGATGGCCTGGCGGAACCGGTCGCTGCCGCGCGGCGAGGTGTACTGGTTGTCGTTCGACCGGACGGCCGCGACGGCGGCCTCCTCGAGGCTCAGCGGAAGCGGGTAGGCCGGGATTCCCTGTGCCAGGTTGACGGCGTTCGCCGCCTGGCAGGCGCGGGTCATCCCGCGGATCACCGACTCGCCGGCGGGGATGTTCGCTGGCGACCTGAAGACGTGCTCCAGGCCTGGCGTCACCGACATGAGCTGATTCCTTCCTTGGTGGGTACGCGGCGACCAGGCGCGACTGACGCGTCGCGGCGGCGCGGCTGGAAGTCGGCGACGCGGCTCATGGACCGTCCTGGTGCGAGGATGCGGGACCGGCTGTTTCAGTCGATCTGCGCGCAGATCTCGTCGAGGAGGCGGTACTCCGACGCCTCGTCCTCGTCCCGGCCGCCGAGCATGTAGTAGCCGAACTTCATGTGCTCCATGGGTTCGTTCAGGTGCAGGATCCCGGTCCTGAGATCGGTGATCGCGGCCTCGACGTCCTCGAGCTCCACCTCGGTGTTCTCGTGGACGTACAGGGCCGTCAGCCGCCGGGCCGGAAGGATCTCGCCGTGCCAGGCACGGACCTGGGAGTGGGAGTTGTAGCTCTCCCAGTACATGCGCGAACCGGGGATGATGCCGGGCGGCGCGACGGAGATGCTGGTGATCAGGTCGCGGTACTTCTCGGCCATCGCCAGCCAGCTGTCCACCTCGCCGCGGAGGTTCTTCAGCGTCGTCCCCGGCAGGCCCATGATCCCCGACGCGAAGAGCTTGTAGTCGAGCGTGCGGGCGAGTTCGAGGGCCTCGGCGATCCGCTCGGGCCCCTTGTTGATGCCTTTGGAGTCCGCCTTGAGCAGCTTGGGATCGAACGCCTCCAGCCCCACGTTCCAGGTGCGCACGAAGCCCTTGCACAGCTCCGCGGACTCCAGGAACTCGTACACCAGCCCGTAGGCCAGCATGAACCGCTGCTTCTGCAGGATCGGGGACTTGGCGCAGGCCTCGGCCATGTCGTTGAGGTAGGAGATGTTGCCGTCCCACTGCTCGCGGGAGAAGCCGAGCGTCGAGTCGCCGCAGGCGTAGACGTTCGCGCCGAGCTCCCCGACGATGGTCTCCAGCACCGGGATCGCCGACGCGACGTCGACCGTCTTGGGGGTCAGGCCCTGGATCGAGCAGTGCATGCACCGCCGGCCCGGCCGCTTGCCCCAGGTGCACCCGCCGTCGAGCGGGACCGTGACCATCCGCTTCAGGTCGTAGTGCTTGGCGTACCAGACGTTGAACGCGCGGTCGTAGTGGTTCTCGAGCTTGTCCAGGATCAGCCGGTAGTCGGGCAGCATCCGCCGGTTCAGCGGGTACGTGCCGGCGTCCTGGTTCACGACCTCGCCACCGGAGGACCGGTACGCCACCGACGGCACCTTGCTCAGTTCCAGCCCGCCCTGCAGGTGGGTCAGCAGGCCCATCATCGTGAACGGGCCGTTGTTGCCGGTGCTGACGAAGTCCACCAGGCGGCTGCCGTACTTCCCGGTCAGCGTCTCGTGGTGCAGGATGCCGGCGTGGTCGTTGCCGAACACGATGACGGCCTTGGGGTTCACCCGCTTGATCTCCGCCGCCACGATCATCGCCCACAGGGTGGTGGCGGTGTAGACCGAGAAGGCGGCCACGTCCGGCGGATCGTCGTTGATCGCGGCCCGGACCTCCGGCCAGCCCAGATGGCTCATGTCCATGTAGCGCCAGCCCAGGTCAGGGAAGCACGCGACCTGGTAGGTGATCATCTCGACGAGGCTGGCGTGCGGGTACACGGACCCCTCGTTGCGGTAGCGTTCCTCCTCGCTCAACCCCTCGCGCAGGGCGTCACCGGCGTTGTGCGCGTCGCGGTGCGCGGAGGTGAGCGGCAGACCGAAATACCAGACGGAGCCCAGCTTCTTGAGCGGATTCACCGCCCCCGGACCCGGATAGTCCCAGTGGTAGCGAGGATCGGCCCCGACGAACTCCTGAATGGGCTGAAGGCTCATCTTCATCGCCACGCACCTCCAGTGACTGGTAACTGAGCCGCGGGCTCTCGGCGGACAGCCGGTTCTCGCCAGGGCCAGAACGCCCTCGGAAACGCCACGAGGCTGGCCGCTCCCGGCGGCCACGCGTCCATCTTCGGCACCGTGGCGGGCGCGCCGCCTCTCTGAGCGTGCGCAGGCCGCGCGGCCCTGGACGGATGCGCACCACGGCCCGCGAGTACGGCCCGCCAGCACGGCAGGAGTTGGTACGCCCCGCACCACCGGCCCGACCATGGACCGGTGACCTACGACGCCGTTGTTGTCGGGGCGCGCTGTGCGGGCGCGACCACGGCGCTCCTGCTGGCCCGGGCGGGGCACCGGGTGCTCCTGCTGGACCGCGCGACCTTCCCGAGCGACACCCTGTCCGGGTTGTACATCCATCAACCCGGCGTCGAGCGGCTCGCCCGGTGGGGCCTGCTGGACCAGGTGCGCGCGTCGGGCTGCCCGCCGCTGCGGACCGTCACCTACCGCGTCGGCGACGTCTGCCTGAGCGGGCGGGCGCCGACGCTGCCGGGTGTGGCCGGTGCCTACGCGCCGCGCCGCTACGTGCTCGACGCGATCCTCGCCGAGGCCGCCGCGGCCGCCGGCGCCGACGTGCGCGACCACACGACGGTCACCGGCCTGACCACCGACGACGACGGGCGGGTGACCGGCGTGCGCTGGCGCGCGGCGGACGGCACCGAGACGACCGAGCGGACCCGCCTCGTCGTCGGCGCCGACGGCATGCGCTCCACCGTGGCCAAGATGGTCGGCGCGCCCCTGTACGGGCAGCATCCCAACCTCACCTGCGTCTACTACACCTTCTGGGCGGGTGTGACGGGGGCCGACTTCCAGATCTACGAACGTCCCGGTGGCTGGGTCGCCGGGCTGCGCACGCACGACGATCTCATGCTGATCGCCGCGTACCTGCCGCAGGCACAGTTCGACCGCGTCCGGCGCGATGCCATGACCGCCTACCGGGACACCATCGCGTCCACCGCACCCGACCTGTGGCAGCGGCTCGCCGACGCGACCGTCACCGACCGGCTGTACGGCACCGGCGACCAGCGCAACTTCTTCCGCCGCGCGGGCGGACCGGGCTGGGTCCTGGTCGGCGACGCCGGCCACCACAAGGACTCCATCAACGCCCACGGCATCACCGACGCGTTCCTGCAGTCGGAACTGCTGGCGGACGAGCTCGGCGGCGACGACCCGGCGGCGACCATCGGCGACCCGGCCCGGCTCGACGCCGCGCTCGCCCGCTTCGCCGCGGCCCGGGACGAGCAGATGGCCCCGAACTATCAGACCAACCTGGTGACGGCGCGGCTCGACCCGGCGCCGGACCGGCTCGCCGTGCTGCGCGTCATCCAGGACTCGCCACAGCTCACCGGCCGGTACCTGTCCGTGGTCGCGGGCATCCTGCCACCGGAGGAGCTCTACACCAGGGACCTGCTGGCCCGGCTGGCCGAGCAGAGCTGGGGCGCGCCCGCGCGGGACGGCACTGCCCGATAAGACCCCGCGCGCCGGCGTGGCCAGGATGGTCAGCGGGGCCGCCGGCCGCGCGCAAGCACGAGCGAACAGGGGCGACATGACGCACTCAGACCTCGACGAACTGATACTCCGGCGGCTCAGCGCCGGCGAAGCCGACCCCGTCCTGGTGGCCGACTTCCAGGCGTTGTCCTTGGCGCCCCGCATGAGCGAGATGCTCAGCGAGAGCGTGCGGGGCAAGCCGGTGTTCCAGATCGACCCCATCGGCGTGCTGGCCGGGAAGCGCCGCTACGTCCCGCTGCAGGAGCTGGCCGCCGGCTGCGCGGAGGAGTTCCTGAGGTCCGGTGCGGACCGCGGCCGGATCTTCGTCGTGGGGCATTGCAGCGCCGCGGCGCTCTGCCTGCGCGTCGCGGACCTCCTGGCGCCCGGCCGTCAGGTCACGGCCGTCCTGGTGCAGCCGGCCTGGCCCGACGACGACCTCGTGGCCGACAAGTTCGCCGAGTACCTCGGCAAGTTCGGCAAGGGCACCCGCCCGTGCCCGGACCTGAACGGCGATCCTTCGCAGGTCGTCGCCGACATGGAGCAGATCTTCCGGGACGAGATCGACGCGCTGGCGGTCAGCAGGGACCTCACCGGGGCGATGGGAGCCTTCCTGGACCTGCTCGTGTGGTACCGCGGCTGGCTCGCCTTCCTGCTGGCCTGCCGCAACGACACGCCGGGCGACAGGGGCGCCGGCCGGGCGGCCGTGACGATCCTGTCCGACTCCCCGTCGACGCTCGCGGTCAAGGGCCTCGGCCAGGACCAGTACCAGATGCGCGAGCTTTCGACGCCGCAGCCGGCCGGCATGGTCACCCGGGAGCTGGCCGACCTCGTCGCCGCGTACATCGGGTCGCGCTGACCGACCGGACCCCGTACCGCGGCGTTGTCCGACAGTTCCGACCGAGGAGTCCAGATGTCCGTCCACGACGCCGACCCGGCCACCATGGATCCGCGCGAGTTCGCCCGGCTGGTCAAGAAGACCCCGGCGCACGAGCTGCGCCGGATGATGCACAGCGAGCGGCGCGCGGCCGTCCTCGACGAGCTCTTCGTCCGCATGCCCGGGGTGTTCCGGGCCGACCGGGCGGGCGCCATGAACGCGGTCATCCACTGGGTGGTCGGTGACCGTCCCGACGGTGCCGCGGACACCTACGAACTGGTGATCGCCGAAGGCCGGTGCGAGCTGTCGCCGGAGCCGCGGCGGGAGCCCAGGCTCACCCTCGCGCTCGGCGCGGTGGACTTCCTGAACCTGGTGACCGGCAACGCGCATCCGGTGGTGCTGGTCATGCGCGGCAAGCTCAAGACCACGGGCGACCTCGCGCTGACCGCCAAGTTCCCCAACCTGTTCGACATCCCGAAACCCTGACGCACCACCGCGCACGCGTCCCGGCCGCAGGTCCCGGCGGCCGGGACGCGTCATGCGTCATGCGGTGCCTGCCCCGGCGCACGGCGACACCCCGGCCCGCCGGACCGGGGTGTTGCCGATGCCGCTCGCGTCGCCGGCGCCCGCCGTGACGTGAGCGCCGGTCAGGCGGCGGGGACGGCCGCGCCGCAGTGCCCGCCGTTGCCGCCGTGCTCCGGCTTTCCGGTGCGGGGTTCGGCCGGTGCCGCGAACCCGATCTGGTCCGCCCCGGAGCGCGGCTCGGTCATGCGCCGGGCCGCCGGCCGCACGTCCGGCAGCGCCAGCAGCACGGGCGGATCGAGGAAGCGGACCGGGCGCAGGAACAGGTCGGGCAGGGTCACGTCGTCATCGCCGCGCAGCTCGACAGGCCCGTGCCGCAGCAGGTACGGCCGCTCGTCGCCGGCGGACGGGTCGTTCTCCTCGCCGGGTCGCGAGGCGTGCGCCAGCAGGAACCACGAACCCTCCGGCGCCTTGTCCAGCAGGTAGGTCCCGGGGCGCTCCAGTACCGTCCAGCTCACCGGCCGCCCCTGCGGGATCGGCTGCGGGAACAGGCCGATGAACGTGTGGCCGAGCGGGGTGTCCGGCGCGGAGGAGAGGGTGCCGCTGACGGTCGCCGACGGCCTCCGCGCCGCGCCGGACCGGTTGTCGACGGCGATCCGTGGCACGAAGCCGCCGAGGCGGCGGTAGGCGGTCGGTGATATGCCGACGCTGCTGGTGAAGCGGGTGCTGAAGGTGCCGACGCTGTTGTATCCGACCAGATGACTGATGTCGATGACATTCAACGATGTCGACATGAGGAGCTGTTTTGCCTCCTGGAGCCGCAGCGCCGAGAGGAATTTCCCCGGCGGCAGGCCGGTGACCCGTTGGAAGATCCGGGAGAAATGAAACTTGCTGAACATCGCGGTGCGGGCCATGTCATCGATGGTGAGCGGTTCACTGAGGCTTTCCTTCATGGAGCTGATGACTCGGTGAACGGCTTTCTCGATGGACTGGTCCATGTTGCCTCCCCGGTTCCCGAAGTGTCCGTTCTCGGGTCGTGTGCGGCACGTCTAGGGCAGTGTGCGGCACCGGCACATCGGCGTTGCGGCGCACACGGGAACCGGAAAGCGGGGACCCAAAAAGGGGGCCCCCCACACCCCAAAAACTGCCCCCCCCACCCCCCCCCCCCCCCCCCCAAACCCCCCCCCCCCCCCCCCCCAACCCCCCCCCCCCAAACGCCCTCCCCACCCTTCCAAGGGGGTGGAGAA
>NZ_JBVJIJ010000039.1:75839-93232 GCF_055586325.1 Dactylosporangium sp. NPDC051087
GTTGGGGTGGGGGGGGGGAGGGGGGGGGGGGGGGGAGAAACGGAAAGGGGGGGGGGGAAAAAAAAGGGGAAAAAGAAAGCCTCGCCCCGAAGGGGGCCCCCGCCAGCATCCGGAAGGTTACCCATAGAAGTCGACCGATCGCATACTGAAGTTTCCTATCCGCCCGCAGGCAGGCGCATCTTCAGAAGTGCCTTCACACTCCTGCGACGGGTTCGGCGACGGCGGCGCGGGCACATCCGCACCGGACCGCCGGCCCGCACCGGCCGGCGCCGGCGCACATCCGGCGCGCCCGGCCCGCGGGCGGAGGTACCGATCTGGGCGGGGTCAGCCGGTGGCGGCCCTGAGGTGGTCGAACTGGCCCGGCCGGCGGCCCGCACCGGCCGGTCCGCGGTACGCCTGTGCGATGTCCAGCCAGGACTCGGCGTCCGGTCCGGTCGCGGTCAGGGCGAGGTCGGCGCGGTGCCGGCGGCGGGTCACCAGGAGGCAGAAGTCGACCGCGGGGCCGGTGACGCGTTGTGCCGCGTCGGCGGGGCCGAACTGCCACTGCGCGCCCGAGGGTGCGGTGAGGTCGAAGCCGAGCTCCACGTCCGGCGGGGTGAGGTCGCGGGCCAGGTAGCCGAAGTCCCAGACCCGGACCGCGAACGCCACCAGGATCCGGATCCGGTCGGTGTGGGTGCGGTGCACGCCGAGCGCGTCGGCGATGTCCTGGCCGTGCCCGAACAGCTCCATCATGCCGGCGGCGGCGAGCACGCCCGGCGGCAGCGGCCGGACCAGCCAGGGCACCGGCTGGTCCGGGGGTGCGGCGGCGAGGGCCTTCTCGGTGGCGGCGCGCACGGCGTGCCAGCGGTCCAGCATGGCGGCGGGCGAGGTGTCGAGGAAGCGTTGCAGGGCGCCGTCGACGTTGGCGTTGAAGTCCGGGGTGAGCGTCGCGGCCATCGCGGCGAAGCCCTCCGGGTCGGACGCCGCGGTCCCGGCGAGGTGGAACGTCGCCGCGAGGTGGGCGATCTGATGCGCGATCGTCCATCCCTCGGCCGGCGTGGCGAGCGCCCACTGCTGCGGCGTCAGATTCGCCACCAGCCGGTCGAGGTCGTCGCCGTCGGCGGTCAGGGCGGAGATGACGCGTTCGTGGTCAGGGAACATGCCTGTCCTCTCTGGCTAGTCCGCGCAACGGGGAACCGCGACAAGGAATGGGCGTTCACCGGGCGCGGTCTCCATAGCACGGCCGGGCCGGGCCGGGCGTCTTCTCCGCCCGTGCGGGAGCCGCCGGCCGGCCGGTGCGCATTTCCGAAGGTTCGTCCGCCCGTGGCCGCGCCGATACTGGCGGTCATGGCTGTCCAACGGGTCGTCTCCTCCGTGCTCCGGCGGCAGGTCCGGTACGTCGCCGCCGTGCCGCCCACGGCCGCCACCGGTCTCGTCGCGGACGTCTACGGCCAGGTCGCCGGCGACATGCGGATGGTGGTCCCGCCGGTCCTCGCGCAGTCGCCGTCGCCGCCGTCGCTGGCCGCCTACTGGCTGCTCATGCGCGAGACGCTGCACGTGACCGGCCGGGTCGACCGGGCCCGCAAGGAGGCCGTCGCGGCGGCGGTGTCCGTGGCCAACACCTGCCCGTACTGCGCCGACATGCACAGCATCGGCCTGTACGACCTGTCCTCCGAGCGGGACGCGGAGGCGATCGTCGCCGACCGCGCGGACGAGGTCGCCGATCCGGGGCTGCGTGCCGTGGCCGGCTGGGCGCGGGTCGCGCACCGGCCGGACGAGCCGGTCGTCCGCCGGCCGCCCTTCACCGCGCCGGAACGGCCGGAGCTGGTCGGCGTGGCGGTCACGTTCCACTACCTGACCCGGGTGGTGAACGTGTTCCTGCCGGGCTTCCTGGTGCCGCGTGGTCTCGGGCCGGGCAACCGGCGCCGGTTCAAGCACGGGGTGAGCCGGATCCTGGGCCCGCTGCTGCGCGAGACGCACGAGCCGGGGCGGTCGCTGGCGCTGCTGGGCGACGCCGAACTGCCGCAGGACGCGGCGTGGGCGCTGGGGGCCCCGGTCCTGGCCGACGCGGTGGCGCGCTCGTACGCGGCGCTGGACGACGTCGGGCTGCGCGCGCTGTCGCCGACCGTGCGGCACCTGGTCGGCGAGCGCCTGTCGGCCTGGCGGGGCGAGGACCCCGGGCTGAGCCGGGAGTGGTGTGAGCGGCTGGTCGCGGACCTGCCCGGGGCGGACCGGGCCGCCGGCCGGCTCGCGCTGCTGACGGCGTTCGCGTCCTACCAGGTCGACGAGGGCGTGGTCGCCGAGTTCCGGGCCCGGCAGCCGGGCGACGCCGCGCTGGTCGAGGTCGTCACGTGGGCCAGCTACGCCGCCGCGCGGCAGATCGGCGCACGGCTGCTGGACGCCGGCCGGGCGGGCGACGGCAACAGTGCACGTTCGGAGTAGCCCGGGCCCAGAGCGTGTAAGAGCATCGATCTGTCAATGTCGTCGTACAGGGGAGGTCGCCGTGCCCACCACTCTCGGATCGTTGCGCCGGCTGGTGTTGACGCCCTCGCTCCGCGAGGTGACGTTCGAGCGGCGCGGCTTCCCCGGGCGGTCGTCGCCGTCGGCGGCCCGGCTCGAGGCGATCCCGCAGTCGGTGGTCTGCGGCTTCGAGTGGGGGATCGACGCCCGCGACCAGTGGGAGGTGGAGCGGCGCCTCGGCCTGGTCGAGCCGGCGCTGCGGGGGTTCGCCTACGAGGGCGCCACGATGGCGTTCACCGTCCTGGACGCGATGCGGGGAGGTCGCGGTCACCGTACCCGCGACCTGCTGCTCGGCCCGGGTCAGCCGCACATCTTCCTGGCCTACATCGGCATCGGGTTCGCGATGGCGAAGCTGCCACGGCCGCTGTGGAAGCGGATCGTCCCCGACCTCACCGGCACGCCGTACCACCCGACGATGAGCTGGCTCGCGGTCGACGGCTACGGCTTCGACCTGGCGTACTTCCACACCGGACGCTGGGTGGACGAGCAGCGGATCCCGGACCCCTACCCGTTCCAGGGCCGGTCCGACTACTTCCATCGGGCGGTGGACCAGGGTATCGGCCGGGCGCTGTGGTTCATCCACGGCGCGCAGGTGCGCGACGTGGCGACGGCCGTCGAACGCTTCGCCGCCCAGCGGCAGGCCGACCTGTGGAGCGGGGTGGGGCTGGCGGCGACGTTCGCCGGCGGCTGCACCCCGGCCGACCTCGACGCGCTGCGGCGCCTCGCCGGTCCACACAGGACGGAGGTGGCGCAGGGCGCGGTGTTCGCCGCCAAGGCGCGCCACTACTCGGGCAGCGTGCCGTCGCACACCGAGACCGCGGTCGCCGCACTGGCCGGCCTCACCGTCGACAAGGCCGCCGCGCTCGCCGACGACGTGGCCGTGGGGGAGCGGGACCCGGGCGGCGAGCCCGCATATGAGTTGTGGCGCGGGCGGATCCGCGCCGCCGTCGCGGCGTCGTCCGCGCACGACGCGCGGTGACGGTCGCCCGCGCGGGGGCCGGCTCAGTCGGCGCGGTACCGGGACCGCCCGTCGAGCAGCGCGAGGAGCACCGGCGGGTCGAACTTGCTCATCGGACGCAGGGTGAGGTCGGCCTGGACCACCATGTCGGGCCGGACCCTGATCGGACCGTAGGTGCCCAGCGACGCGGTCGGCCCGGGGACGCAGGCCGGCCGCTCGCCCCGCGGCGGGCCCGGCACCCGGTCGCCGGTGCCCCACCCGCCGGGGCGGGCGAGCCGCGACACGGCCTGATGGGCGATCGGGTCCCAGGCCTGCTGCCCGGTGTGGACGAGGGGGTGCTGCGCGGCGTGGTGACCGAACAGGAACCAGCTGCCCGGGGGAACCCGCTCCAGGCTGTACCGGCCGGGTCCGGGCAGCGTCACGCACCGGGCCGGCCGCCCGCGCGGGATCCGGTCCGGGAACACACCGATGAAGACGGTGCCCGCGCCCGGTGCGGAGATGTTGCCGTGCACCTTCGCCGTCGCGGTGCCGGGTGCCGGCCGGTGCGCGTCCGCGAGATCGGGCAGGTCGGGCGCGAAGCCACCGAGCTGCCGGTACGTGCTCGGCGGGATGCCGACGCTGCTGCTGAACCTGCTGCTGAAGGTGCCCACGCTGGAGTAACCCACCTCGTGGCTGATCTCGGTCACGCTCAGCGAGGTGGAAATGAGGAGCTGCTTGGCGCGCTGCAGCCGCAACGCCGACATGAAGCGCCCGGGTGAGATCCCGGTGATCCGCTGGAACACCCGGGTGAAGTGGAATTTGCTGAACAACGCCATGCGCGCCATCCGGTCGACGGTGAGCTGCTCGCCGAGGTTTTCCTGCATCGCCTCGATGACGCGTCCGACGGCCTCTCTGTTGACGTCGTCGTCCATCCCCGCTCGCTCTCCAGTGAGATAATCGACGCCTCGAAGGCCGATGCCGCCCGGCACCGGCCAACAACGGATCGCCGGCGAATCCGTGCCAACGGACCGCCGGTATTATTGTTTCGTCATCATTGCCGGAGCTGATCAGTCCGCCGTGAGCACCTGAGGCCCCGCAGCCCCAAGTGTTTTGTGATTGTGTCAGTCCTGGGAACGATGTTAGCCGACTACGCTCCGGACATCAACGGCTACCGATGCGTAGACGGGGTTGTCGCTGGTCGCGGTCTACAATGAGTGACGACAACGCCCCCGGGTTGGCCGTCGAGGCGGTCGAATACGGCACCGCGTAACGGTATCCGTGGCCGTCCACCTGGCATCTCGCCCGATGGACGGTTATCACTGTGTGGGAATCCATTTGAACGGTGATTGGCACGACCGCGTCAACGGCATTTGTGAAAAACGGCATTTGTTGGGTGCCGGTCGTACTACGTCATCCGGGGCGCCGCCGCGACGATGACGTTCGACCGGGCCTGGCGGTGCGGCTCGAACGGCGCGGGCCGGTCCAGGCTCCGCAGCTCCAGGTCGGCGGCCGCGTAGAGCACGGGCAGGTCGGTGATCCGCCGGGGGCGCAGGGCGACGCTCGCCACGCTGGTGGAGCCGTCCGTCACGGTTACCAGCTGCACGTCGCTCAGCAGCAGGGAGCGCCGGGTCCACGGCTCCGGATCGACGCTGTCCGCGGTCGCGACCGCCCGGATGTACCACGTCCCGGGGGTGACCTCCGGCAGGTGGTACGTGGCCGCCCCGCCGGCGTCCACCCGGATGACGGCCCGCGACGCCGGTCGGCGCTGGATGATGGGCGTCGGAAAGGCGCCGATGAAGACCTTGGCGGTGGCGTACTCGGCCGGCACGGCGACGGTGCCGGTGACGGTGCCGTGTTCGGCGGGCGGCCGGGTCGTCGGCTGTGCCGCCCCGCGCAGGCCGTCCACCCACATGCGCCGGAATCGGCTGGGTGAGGTTCCCACGCTGTCGGTGAAGTGGTTGGTGAACGAGCCGAGGCTGTTGTAGCCGACCGCCAGGGAGATGTCCGTGACGCTCCGTTCGGTGGTGGCGAGCAGGCGTTTCGCCTGGTAGATGCGCACCGCCGAGAGGTACCTGCCGGGTGAGACCCAGGTGGCGTCGCGGAACACCCTCGAGAAGTGGAAACGGCTGAGAATGGCGCTCTTGGCGATCTCATTGAGCGACAGCGGCTCGCTGTAGTCCGCCCAGATACGCGCTATTGCATTCTCGACAGCACTGTTCACGTGGGGACCCTCCGTGCGCGGACTGACACGATCGGTTAGCACCTTGCATTGATGAACTTCAGTGGCGGTGGGGCTGGGAGGCAGTCGCGGTCAAGGCTCACTAGAGTCCGCTGGTCCGGGCCGTGAAAAAGGATCGGAAGACCGCCGCCGGTGCCCCCGGCGGAACGCGATTTCCGAGATGAGGGCCCCGGAGCGCCCGGCCGCCGCCGCGGCCTTCCGCGGAGCACAGCGGAAGGTGCCCGGCCCGCCGTGGTCACCCGATGCTGGCTTCGACCCTGGCGCCGCCAGGGCTCTTGGCCCGCGGAGGAGGAGATCGCGATGCCTGAACAGCTCGTACCTCGCGCTGTGGTACTCGGCGGCAGCCTGGCCGGCCTGCTCGCCGCCAACGTGCTCGCCGAGGTGTACCCCGAGGTTCTCGTGGTGGACCGCGACGAACTGGCGGGAGTGGAGGGCCCCCGGCGCGGCGTCCCGCACGGCCGCCACGCCCACGGTCTGGTCGCCCGCGGGCAGCAGATCCTGGAGCGGCAGTTCCCCGGCCTGCTGACCGACATGGAGGCGGCCGGTATCCGGCCGGGTGACTTCAGCGGCGACATCCGCTGGTACTTCAACGGCATGCTGCTCAGCCCGGCACAGACCGGACTGCTCTCCGTCCCCTGCACCCGGCCGGTCATCGAGCGGATCGTCCGCAGCCGGGTGCAGAAGGTGGGCCGCATCCGGTTCCTCGAGCAGCACGACATCATCGGGCTGGAGACGACGCCCGACGCGGCCCGGGTCACCGGCGCACGCGTGCAGCGGCGCGACCGTGACGCGGCCGTCGAGGTCCTGCACGCCGACCTGGTGGTCGACACCACCGGCCGGGGGTCACGCACCCCTGCCTGGCTCGAGGAGCTCGGCTACTCCCGCCCCGCCGAGGACAAGGTGAAGGTCGACCTGGCCTACACCACTCGCCACTACCGGGTGCCGCGCGATCCCTTCGGCAGCGACATCGCCATCATCGCGGCGGCGACCCCCTCGCATCCGCGTGGCGCCTTCTACTACCGGCTGCCGGGCGAGGACGGCCTCGTCGAGCTGTCGCTCACCGGCGTGCTCGGCGATCACCCGCCGACCGACCCCGAGGGCTTCCTCGCGTTCGTCCGGTCGCTGCCGGTGCCGGAGATCTACGAGTCGATCCGCGAGGCCGAGCCGGTCGACGACGCGGTCATGTTCCGCTTCCCGGCCAGCGTCCGGCGCCGCTACGAGCGGCTGACCCGGTTCCCGCGGGGGCTGCTGGTCCTCGGCGACGCGGTGTGCAGCTTCAACCCCGTCTACGCCCAGGGCATGGCGGTCGCGGCCATCGAGTCCCGCATCCTGGCCGAGCAGATCCGCAAGGACCCGGTGCCGGCGCCGCAGGAGTTCTTCCGGGAGATCGCCCGCCAGATCGACTCGCCGTGGGACTTCGCGGCGATCGCGGACCTCGGGTACGCGGGCGTGGAGGGCGACCGGACCCCCAAGGTTCGCATGATCAACGCCTACGTCGCGCGGCTCCAGCGGGCCGCGGTCCACGACCCGAGCCTCACCGAGGCGTTCATGAGGGTCGCCGGCCTCATCGACGAGCCGGCGGCGCTGCTCCGCCCTGGCAAGGTCTTCCGGACGTTGCGGCACTCCCGCACCCGGGGGAGCCAGGTATCCGCCCCCGCGCCGCTGCAAGCGGCTCGCGACTGACACAGAGAGGTTGTGAGATGCGTCCATCCCGCATCGACATTCCGCAGGCGGATCTCGACGATCTGCGCCGGCGGATCGACCACACGCGCTGGCCGGACGAGATTCCGGGCGTGGGCTGGGATCGTGGTGTGCCGCTGGAATATCTCAAGGAGCTGGCCGAGCACTGGCGCGACAGCTACGACTGGCGGGCGGCCGAGGCGCGCCTGAACGCGTACCCGCAGTTCGTCACCGAGATCGACGGCGTGAACGTGCACTTCCTGCACGTCCGCTCGGCCGTGGAGGGCGCGCTGCCGCTGATCCTGACCCACGGGTGGCCGGGCACCGTGGCCGAGTTCCTGGACGTCATCGAGCCGCTCACCGATCCCGTCGCGCACGGCGGTGACCCCGCCGACGCCTTCCACCTGGTGATCCCGTCGATTCCCGGGTACGCGTTCTCGGGCCCGACCGGGCAGGTGGGCTGGGACACGGGCCGGGTCGCCGGCGCGTGGAAGGAACTGATGAGCCGCCTGGGCTACGACCGGTACGCGGTGCAGGGCGGCGACTGGGGCATGCCGATCTCGCTGCGGCTGGGCCTGGCCGATCCCGAGCACGTCGTCGGCGTCCACCTCAACATGTGCGTGACGTTCCCGCCGCCGGACCCCGCGGCGATGGCCGGCCTGGACGAGGCCGACCTCGCCCGCCTGCAGTTCACCGGCCACTTCATGCAGGACGGGACCGGCTGGCAGCGGATCCAGTCCACCCGGCCGCAGACGCTGTCCTACGCGCTCACCGACTCGCCGGTCGGGCAGCTGGCCTGGATCGCCGAGAAGTACAAGGAATGGACCGACTCGGCGAAGGTGCCGGAGGACGCGGTGAGCCGCGACCACATCCTCACGGCGGTCTCCATCTACTGGCTGACGGCGACGGCCGGGTCCAGCGCCCAGCTGTACTACGAGTCCAGCCACCTGGACGCCGACTTCGTCCGGACCTGGGCAGGGCCGTGGCCGCTGACGATGCCGGTGGGCGTCGCGTCGTTCCCCAAGGACGCGGTGCGGCCGGTGCGCCGGTTCGCCGAACAGATCCTGCCGACGCTCAGCCACTGGACCGAGTTCGACCGGGGCGGCCACTTCGCGGCCCTGGAACAGCCCCAGTCGCTGGTCGGCGACATCCGCAAGTTCGCCCGCTCGCTCGCGCGCTGACCTCACGCCGGGTGCGTCGCGACCCGCGCGGGTCCTCACCGGACCCGCGCGGGTGTTTTTGTGGCTGAGGGACCGCGCGACGGACCACGGACACGACTCGCCGGGTGCCGTACCGCGATCGTCGGGATCCGGTACGGCACCCGGCGGGGTTCCGGCGCCGTGTTCAGGTGCTGACGGCGATGAGGTCGGGGCTGCGGCGGGGTGGTCCGTCGCAGTGGTTGTTGTAGGCGGTGATGATGTTGTGTGCCTGGGTGTTGGCTTGGTGGAACCGGGTGGTGGGGTTGGTGGTGGTGGTGAGGACGTCGTGCATGGCGTCGGTGAGTTCGTTCATGATTTCGGCGTGTCCGCCGAGGAGGGGTCCGAGCGCGGCGGGGGTGCAGTTGGCTGCCTCGAGTTGGTCGCCGGCGACGCGGAGGTGGGGGTGGTGGTGGTACCAGGTGTCGTGGTTGAGGAGCTCGGCGGCGGGTCGGGTGATGGGGATGCGGTAGTGCTGTTTGGCCCATTCGGCGGTGTTGTGGGGGTTGTTGAGGTGCTGGATGAAGGCGAGTGCGCCGTCTTGTTTGGTGGGTTCGAGGCCGGCGGTGAGCCAGAGCGACATGCCGCCGAGGACGGTGCCGGCGAGTGGGACGTCGTCGTTGTGGGGTAGTGGGCCGACGCCGACGGTGAATCCGTGTTGTTGGCCGCGCTGGAGCATGTGGGATGCGTCGACGGAGGAGCTGAGCATGATGGCGACCTGTTGGTTCTCGAAGGCGGTGAAGCAGCCTGGGAAATCTCCGGGTGTGCCGGTGTACAGGTAGTGCCCGTCTTGGTGGAGGTGTTTCCACCAGGTGACGTAGGCCATCATTGCTTTCGAGTCGAGGTAGGTGTGTTCGGGTCGGCCGGACCGGCCGTTGTCGTGGTCGGCGATGAGGGCGCCCTGTTGTGCGGCGGCTTGCAGGAAGGGCCAGTAGAAGTTCGGCCAGGTGATGCCGTGGGCGGGGCCGTCGGGCAGTTTCTTGAGTGCTTGGCAGGCTGCGATCACTTCGCGCCAGGTGCGTGGCGGCTGGGTCACGCCGGCTTTCGCCAGGAGGTCGAGGTTGGCGTAGAGGACCATGGTGGAGGCGGTGCGGGGCATGGACTGCAGTTCACCGGCGTAGCGGTAGTACTCCCGCACGGTGGGCACCAGGTCGTCCAGGACGACGGGTTCGCCGAGGATCTCGGTGCGTCCCGCGATGGCCCGGTCGATCGGGGTGTACAGCGGTGACCCGTCGGGGCCGAGCATGTCCAGCGCGAGCCGGGTGACGGCGTCGTGGTACTCCACGACGTCGGGCAGCCCGCCCTGCTGGACGGCCCGGGCCACCTCCGCCGGCATCATCCGGAAGTCGAACCGGGTGACCTCGACGTGATACTCGGGATGCGCCGCGTTGAACGCGGCGGCCGCTGACAGGCCGACGTCCTCCGCCCTCGTCGCCCACTTCGTCGGATCCGTCAACCACACATTGATCTCGATCTTCGGTGGTACAGCTGCCATGAGAGTCCTCCGTCATCAACCCCGACATCAACGGATCCACTCTCACGGAACCGCAACCCCGGCAACGACTCCCGATTTGCTCACCCCACACCCCGACCGCCCAGGAATCCGACGGCAGCACTCCGCAAGATGTGCCCCTCGGCATGTCCTGTGATCGTCATGGATGAACGTTGGCCACTCCCATCGACGAGAGCGAGAGATGAGCATGCCGGCGAAAACGTCCACCGCATCGGCGATTTCCAGCACCGATCAGGCAGCGATCACGGCTTTGCCCGCGCGCATGGTCGCGGCCTGGGCCGAGCACGACGCCGATACCTTTGCCGACCTGTTCACGCAGGACGGGACGCTGATCCTTCCGGGCGTCTACCAGAAGGGCCGCGACCAGATCCGGGAGTTCATGGCGGCGGCCTACGCCGGGCCCTATCAGGGCACGCGCGTCGTCGGATCGCCCATTGACGTGAAGGTGCTGGCAGATGGCGCCGTGGCGCTGATCACCACCGGGGGCGTGCTGGCGCCTGGTGAAACCGAACTGTCGGACCGGGCGGCCATCAGGGCTTCCTGGATTCTCGTCAAGCGCGAGTCCCGGTGGCAGTTGGCGGTGTACCAGAACTGCCCGCGGGACCGGGCTGCCTGACCTGCCGCGCGGCGACCGGCGTTCGTACCCGCGCCGGTCGCGGTGCAGTGGGGTGACGCACCAGATCTCGTGGCGCCTTTCGGTTCCGCCCCGGTGAACGGACTCTTCTAGTGATCTTGGACGGAGGCGGCGTGACAGCGAGCGAGCGTTCAGAGTTGCCACGAGCCGGCGTGACGTCACCCTCCACCCTCACGCGGGACCGCCTGCGGACCGAGGTCACGGATGCCGCCGCGCGCGTGGCCGACCTGTTGGCGACCCTGCCCCCACCCGCCGACCGCAACCCCGGCCAGCAGGCCCGGGCCGCCGCGGCGCACGCCCACGCGCGAGCCGCGAGGCGTCAGCTGCTGCATGCCCAGTCGGACCGGCTGCACCGGGAGGTCGCCGGACAGAGCCCACAGCGGCGGTCCTTGACCGACATGTCGTACGCGCTGGCCGATGTCGTCCCGGGCTTGACGCCGGACCGGGCGGAGATGGAAGCGGAACGCGGCCGCCGTCAGGCCGCCAAGGAAGGCCTGGAGATCGACCAGGGCATCGCGTACTCCGCGCTGCTCAGATCCTGTGCGGGCGGCGACCTCGTGCGCTCGCAGCGGCTGCCGACCGGCGAGGCCCGCGCCCGGCTGCCGCAGTTCCAACGGACCGGCGCGGTCGAGATGTCCGTGGTGTCGGTGCGGCGTACGGACGGGGTGGCCGAGATAACGGTCGCCAACCAGCGCTATCTCAACGCGGAGGACGAGCCCCTCGGGCGGCAGTTGGAGGTCGCTGTCGACCTGGCCCTGCTGGATCCGGCAGTCCGCGTGGGCATCGTGCGGGGCGCCGTGATGGAGCATCCGAGATACTCCGGCCGGCGGATCTTCAGCTCGGGCATCAACCTGACCCTCCTGTGCGCCGGGCAGATCCCCTTTCTGGGCTTCGTCATGCAGCGTGAGATCGGCTACTTGAGCAAGATCCAGCGCGGCCTGTGGGATCCCCGGCACGAGACCGATCCGGCCGCCCGGGGCGGCAAGCCGTGGATCGCGGTGGTCGACGGGTTCGCCATCGGCGGCGGCATGCAGCTGATGCTGATGTTCGACCATGTGATCAGCTCGGACACGGCCTACTTCACGTTGCCGGCGGCACGGGAGGGCATCGTGCCCGGCGCGTCCAATCTCAGGCTCAGCCGCGTCCTGGGTCCGCGGCTGGCTCGGCAGGTTCTCCTGGGCGGCAGGCGGATAGCCGCCGGCGATCCGGCCGCGGCGCTGCTGTGCGACGCCATCGTGGCGGAGGACGCCGTCGATGACGCCATCGACCAGGCGGTCCGCGCGATGGACAACCCGGCCGTGACAGCCAACCGGCACATGATCACCTCTTTCGAGGAAACCGAGGATCACTTCCGGAGCTATCTCGCCGAGTTCGCGGAAGTTCAAGTACAGCGGCTGTACAGCCAGGACGTCCTGCATCGGTTGGAGCAGCAGTGGATGCGACGACAACGCTGACCGCCGGGGCACACCTGCACGCCGATGACCTGCACCGCAGCGTGTCGAGCCGGCAGGTCGCCGCGATGACCATGCTGAACGAGATCGTGGCCGAGTTCCCCGACGCGATCTCGTTCGCGCCGGGCGCCCCGTACGAGCCGTTCTTCGCCGACATCGCGGTCGGTCCGCTGCTGGACACCTTCGTCGAGGCCCGGCGCGCCGCCGGCTTCAGCGAGGAAGCGGTGCGCCGGCACCTGTTTCAGTACGGTCCGAGCAAGGGAATCATCAACGACCTGGTCGCCGCCGCGCTGCGGGCCGACGAAGGCATCGACGTCCCGCCTGACGCGCTCGTCATGACGGTCGGTTGCCAGGAGGCGCTGTTCCTCACCCTGCGCGTGCTGCACCCACCGGGTGCCAGCCTGGCGGTCCCTGATCCGTCGTATGTCGGCGTGGTCGCGGCGGCCGATTCCCTGGACATAGCGGTTCGCCCGGTGCCGGACGATGGCACCGGCCCCGACCTGGCGGCCCTCCGCGCGACTTCGGAGCGGGAGCGGGCGGCGGGCCGGCGTCTCCGGGCGCTGTACGTTTCCCCTGATTTCGCGAACCCGTCAGGCAGCCGGCTCTCACTTGCCGCCCGGCAGCGTCTGCTGGCGACCGCCTCGGACCTCGACCTCATGCTGATCGAGGACAATCCGTATGCGTTCACGGCCGCTCCGGACGACCGCCTGCCCAGTCTCAAGGCGCTCGATCGCGAGGGCCGGGTGGTGCACACCGGCACCTTCGCGAAGGTCGCGGTACCTGGTGCCCGGGTGGGGTACGTGGTGGCGGACCAATGGGTCAAGTCGCGCTCCGGCCCGCCGGTGCGATTGGCCGCCATGATCGCTGCCGCCAAGAACGCGGTCACCCTGAACACGTCCCCGCTGGCCCAGGCGCTGATCGGCGGCCTGCTCATCCGGCATGGAGGCTCCATCGCCGAGCTCGGCCGGCGCAAGGCGGCGCATCTGCGCGGCAACCGGGCCGTCCTCCTCGAACGGCTCGTCCACCACTTCGGCGAACCCGGCCGGGCGGGCGCCGGGGTCCGCTGGTGGGCGTCCGAAGGCGGCTACTTCGTGCAGGCCGAGCTCCCGGTCGAGGCCGATGAGGCGCTGTTGCGGCACGCCGCGGAGACGTTCGGCGTGCTCTGGACCCCGATGCGCGGCTTCCATCTCGACGGGGGCGGCGAGCGCCGGATCCGGTTGTCGTGTTCCTCCCTCGAACACGAGGAGATCGTCAAGGGCACCGCCCGGTTGGCCGACTTTGTCGACGCGTTGTAGCGGACATGCCGATCGGGCCCGGCGCCGACCCGCCGCTGGTGCGGCCACTCTGATCACCCGGTTGCGGGGCCGATCGCGACACAGGCGCCGAGGCCGGCAACGACAGCCGGCGGCGGCGACCGGCGCGCATGCGAAGGAGGAGCAGTGACCGACGACATCTCATCGTCGAAGCGGCGGCCGACGGCCGACCAGCTCGCGTTGTACCTGGCCGAGCAGACGGCCTTCTGGGCCGGCGGGCTGCAACACTGCCGGGCGGTCCTGGTGACCGGTGACGTCGTCCCTGCCGAGGTGGCTGCGGCATGCGCACACCTCCAGCGTCGCCACGCCCCGCTGCGCCGGCACTTCCGTGACGTCGACGGAGAGCCGCTGCTGGTCGCGAGCGATGGAACACCGGTGGAGCTGATCGCCGGTGCTCCACAACCGCTGGCCGCCGCGCTCACGGTGGCCGCGGCCGACGCGAGCCGTCGTTTCGACCTGGACGAGCGACCTGCGATCAGGGTGGGCGTGTATCCGGTGGAGGACGGCAGGACACTGGTGGCGCTGACCGTCCACGCCGCGGTGGGCGGCCGTCGCGTGGCCTCGCGGCTGATCGAGGAGCTCGGTGAGCGGTACGGATCCGCGGCCGCCGGTCCGCCGGGCGGCACGTCCGCGATCGAGCCGGACAGCCGTGACCGTGTCCTCGGTGCCGCGCCCGGGGCACAGCAGGCGATCGCGTGGCCCACCGGCCGTGGCCGGGGCCGCACCCATGGCCGGTCGATCACGACGGCATGGTCGTTGGACGAAAACCACACCACGCTGCTGCACCGGTGTGCCGAGCGCATGGGCGTCTCCGTGGCCACGGTCCTGCGGTGTGCCTTGCGCGTCCTGCTCTTCCACGAGACCGGCGAGCGGGACATCCTGATCGGCTCACCGAGGTACACCCGGACCGGCGACACCGGCGTCGCGCCCGAAGACGTCCAGCTCCTTCGACACGCCCTCAGCGCACACACCGCCGTCGCCGACGTGGTCCGGTCCGAGCACAGCATCGCGACGCAGCCGGTCGAGCATCCCGAGGTGCTGCATGAGCTGCTGTCGCGGGCGTTGCGACCTGAACGGCACGCCGGGGTCGAGGTCCAGGTCGGCTTCCGGTGCAGTACCGCAGCCGAACCGCCCACCACCTGGGCCGGCATGGTGACGCGCGACATCGATCTCGCGGTGGCGCACTCACCGTACGAGCTCGAGCTCGACGTCGCCGTCGGCGACGACGGCGTCGCCGGGGCGTGGCGAGGGGCGGCCGGGCTGTTCGACGAGCAGACCCTCGAACGGATGGGGCGCAGCTACTCGACCGTGCTGCACGGGATCGTCCAGTCCCCAGCCGCGACGATCGGCGAGCTCGACGTGATCCACCCGGCCGACCGGACGCGGCTGGCGAGGTGGGAGGCGCCGACCTCGGGCGTGAGCGGTGAGGACACGCTTGTCGAGTTGGTCGGTCGTTGGATCCGCGATACGCCCGAACGGACAGCGGTGGTGATGGCCGACGCTGTGCGCACCTACTCGGACCTGGACGACGCGGCGAGCCGGATAGCAGCCGCGCTGCGGGCGCTGCAGCTCCCGGCCGAGTCACGGATCGGCATTCTCGTGGCCCGTCAGGTGGAGCTGCCCGCGATCCTGCTCGGAGTCGCCCGCGCGGGCCTGGCTGCCGTGCCCATGGATCCGGGCCATCCCGTCGAGCGCCTGTCGTACATCGTCAGCAGCAGCGGATGCGGTGCGGTGATCACCGACGGTGCCCTGCCGGCCGATCGGGTGACGGCGCTCGGCGTGCCGCCGGTGTCGCTGCCAGACCTGCTGGCGGCCGACCCGGCGCCGACCGACCGGCCGCCGCACCCGGACGCGCTGGCGTACGTGCTGTACACGTCCGGGTCCACCGGCCGTCCGAAAGGCGTCGCGGTGACCCATCGCGGCCTGGCCAACTGCCTGGTCGCCACCCGGGAGCTGCTGCGCTTCCAGCCGGACCGGTCGCTGTTCGCGGTGACCACGATCTCCTTCGACATCGCGATGCTGGAGCTCTTCCTCGCGCTGACCAGCGGCGGACGGACGATCCTGGCGACCGGCGCCCAGGCGCGCAGCGGAACGCAGCTGCAGGCCGCGCTGGCCCGGTACCGGCCCGATGTCATGCAGGCCACGCCGATGACGTGGCGCATCTTGTTCGCGACGGGTTGGCCGGGGGATCCGGGGATGGTCGTGTCGTGCGGCGGCGATGTCGTCCCGCCCGAACTGGCCAGCCGTCTGGTCGCGTGCACGAAGGAGTTCTGGCACACCTACGGGCCCACGGAGGCCTCGATGTACGCGGTGTGCGAACGGCTGCCGCGAGAGCCGCAGGCGTCGATCGTGCCGGTCGGCCGTCCGTTGCCCGGCGCCTGGCTGCGAATCCTCGATGCCGCGGGTTCGCCCGTGCCGCCCGGTGTGGTCGGCGAGCTCCACATCGGCGGCGTCGGTGTGGCGCGGGGTTATGTCGGCGCGCCCGGGCAGTCCGCCGAGCGGTTCGTGCCCGACCCGGCCGGCGCGGGCCGGCTCTACCGCACGGGTGACCTGGCCCGGTGGCGCGCCGACGGCCGGCTGGAGCTGCGGGGACGCAACGACCGTCAGGTCAAGATTCGCGGGCATCGCATCGAACCGGACGAGATCGAGAGCGTCCTCAGCGGCCATCCGGACGTCGCGTTCGCCGCGACCGTGGTGGCCGGTCACGACCGCGACAGCAGAAGCATCGTGGCGTTCCTCCAGCCACGACAGCCAGGTGCCGGCCAGGACCTGGTGAGCCGGGTCTCGGCGCATGCCCGCCAGGTGCTGCCGGCGTACATGGTGCCCTCCTCGTACGCGCTGCTGAGCGCGATGCCACTGACCAGCACCGGCAAGATCGACCGGGTCGCACTGGCCCGCATCAAGCCGCCGCGGCAGAACGGTGCCGAGAGCGACAAGGAAGCTCGCTGGGTTCATGAGGCATGGCAGCTCGTGGCCGAGGGGCACGCCGGCCGCCATGACGACTACGGCCAGTTCGCGGGAGACCTGCGGCTCGCCTGGAAGCTTCGCGCTCACGTACGTCGCGAACTGGACGTCCAGCTTCGCCTGGGCGACATCGTGGCCGCGTCCACCGCTGCCGGGCTGGCACAGCGGATCCGGCAGGACCGGCTCGCCGCCGGCGCACCGCCGCTGCGCTGGTCCGGCCGTCCCGACCGGTCCGCGCTGGTGCTCCTGCAGGGGGACCCGGCCTGGCCGGCGCAGGCGGTGGCGGAGTTCGAGCGCTGGTTCAAGGTGGCGATCCTCGACATCTCCGACGGGCAGCCGCAGGACGTGCCGGCACGGCTGGCGACGATCGACGCTCCGGGCGCCACCGTGCTGGCGGCGTGGGGTGAGCTGGCGCCGAAGGCGGCCGGGTTCGCCGGCGCGTTGCGTGAGCGGATCGGCGTCGCGCCGAAAGTGCTGGCGGTCGAACCGTCCGCGCCGAGTGCGTCGCACCCGCCGGCGCACACTCCGCAGTGGGTGGTGAGCCGCGACCACACGCTGCTGCGAACGTGGCGGGCGACGGCGCCGGACGCCGATCTCGTGCTGCTGGCGCCGGACCGCGACGCGGCGATGGGCTGGTCGCTGCTGGCGTCCGTTGTCGCCGGGATGGGCTGACCCGTGGCCGCGGCCGGTGCTCCGTCCGGCCGCCCGCGCGAGGCAACGGCGAAGTGGCCGTGCCCGGCGCGGCGGGACGACAGTGATGTCCGGGGCTTGGCCTCCGACCCGCCCGAACCTGATCGGCGTGATCGTCAGCAGCCAGAGATGGATGGTCAATGAACGCGAACCAGAACACCGCCGAACTCGACCTGTCCGCGCCGCCCGAGCCGGGTTTGACCGGGGATGAGGTGGTGGCGCGTGCTGAGGCGATGGTTCCTGAGCTTGTTGAGCGGCAGGCTGAGACGGAGGAGCG
>NZ_JBVJIJ010000040.1:0-90603 GCF_055586325.1 Dactylosporangium sp. NPDC051087
ACCCCCCCTTCTTTGGGGGGGGTTGTTTGCTTTTGGCGGGGCGGTTTGTTGTGGGGGGGGGGGAAGGGTGGGGGGTTCTGGCTTCGGTGCCCCTTGTCCCCACCCCCCACCTGGCCTGTCAGGCGGGCACCGCGACCCGGCCCCGGTTGCGCCTGCGCCGGCCGCCCGTCGGCTCGTCGCTCTCGTCCGAGGTCTCCTCGTCGGAGGCGGCGCCCTCTTCGCCCTCCCCGCCGGCCGCGCCGACGCCCGTGGTGAGCTCCGCCGCGTTGTCGGGCGCGGTCAGGTCGCCCATCGCGGCGAACGCCGCACCGTCGAACGCGGCGTTGACCGCCTGATCGAGCTCGGTGAGGATGTCCTCGGCGAACGGGTCGCGCTCGGCGACGGTCGCCTTCGCCTCGGCGATCGGGTCCTGCTGGGCCGCGGCCTGCGCGAACGGGTCCTGCTCGGCGACGGCCGGCTCCTCCACCGTCGTGACGAAGCCGCCGAGGTCGGCGTCGTAGTCGCGCTGGCGGGGCAGGCCGTTGAGCTCCGTCGCGGGCGTGGTCAGCTGGCCCGCGATCCTGGCGTCGGACAGCTCGTCGTCGATGGAGCTGGTCATCGTGCTGGCCTTGACCCGCGCGAACTTCGCCCGGCCACGCGTCAGGTCGTGCCCGACGGTGGTGGCCTCCAGCTCGTAGGCCACCCGCTTGACGTGGTCGTCGGTCTCCCAGTTGCGGCTCGTCAGCCTGCCCGTGACGATGACCGGATCGCCGACGTGGACGCTGCGGATCACGTTTTCCGCCAGCTGGCGCCAGCAGGTCACGCGCAGCCGGAGCGTGTCGCCGTCGACCCAGCGCTCCTCGTGGCGGTCGTAGCGCCGTGATGTGGCGGCGACCTTGAAGTTCGTGACCAGCGCCTGGCTCTCTTCCAGCCGACGGCAGTCAGGCTCGTTGAGCACGTTGCCGACGAGGGTCACCGTGGTCTCGTTCATGTCCGTCTCCTCCCGTGTTAAGGACTCGGGAGGCAGCATCGGTCAGGTCACGTCGTCCCCGCTCGCGGCCGAGGCCGGATCTGTGGATAACCGGCCGCTTGTGGACAACCTCGTGGCACGCAGGATGGCGTGGTACGCGCGGGCGTGCGCCGTACCGACTCAGAAGCCGGCGTGGGCGAGGTTCGGGGTGAACACCGACCAGGCCCCGCGGCGGCGGACCAGCAGCTTGCGTGACAGCAGGTGCGGGTCGCCCGCGAAGAAGATCCTGTCGATCGCGCGCCGGACCTTCGCGAGGCCGGGCGGGGAGTGGGAACCGGTCACGATCACCACGTCGCGGGCGGGGACGCCGACCACCAGCTCACCGGGGACGGCCCGCTCCAGGCCCGCCCAGAACGGCTCGGCGAGCAGCAGCGTCGAGGCGACCCCGTCGAACTGCAGCATCAACGCTGGCGGCTGGCCGTGGACCTGTGCGGCGCCGAGACGGCTGTCGAGGTTGTGCCCGGCCTGGCGGCGCAGCATCCGGCGGGGCATCTCCATGCGTTGCAGGTCCGCCCAGGTGACGAGGCGTTGCCCGTACGGCGGTCCGAAGCTGTAACCCACCCCGAGGCCGCCCATGAACTCGTCGAGCACGGGCGCGTGCACATCGTCGCGACGGACGTCGCGAAGCGGTGCGAGAACGGGGAGGAGCATGGGCTGCACGCTTGCAAGGTAGGACGGTGACGGATGTGAGACAAGCTCTTGTTTTCGCACCATTTGCTTGCTAGTGCGCCGGAGGGTCGCCGCGAAAAACTGTCGGTGGGGGTCGGTAGTGTCCCGCGCATGGCGAATCGAAGACTCCAAGCCGATGCGATCGGGATGGTGCTGGGCGGTGTGCTGGACGCCGTGTTCGGCGATCCGCGCAGGTGGCACCCTGTCGCGGGGTTCGGGAGGTTCGCCGGCGCGGTCGAGCGGCGCACATATGCCGACGACCGGGCCGCGGGAGCGCGGTTCACCGCCGTGGCGGTCGGGGTCCCCGTCGCGCTGGCCGCGGTCGCGGCCTGGCTGACCAGGCGCAGGCCGATCGCCCGCACGGTGCTGGTCGCGGGTGCGACCTGGGCCGCGCTGGGCGGCACCAGCCTCGCCCGCGAGGGGCGGGTGATGGCCGACCGGCTCGACGGCGGCGACCTGGAGTCCGCGCGGGCACAGCTGCCCAATCTCTGCGGGCGGGACCCGTCGGCCCTCGGCCCGCCCGAGCTGGCCCGGGCGACGGTGGAGTCCGTCGCCGAGAACACGTCCGATGCCGTTGTCGGCCCCCTGTTCTGGGGAGCGGTCGCGGGTCTGCCCGGCATCGTCGGGTATCGCGCGGTCAACACGCTCGACGCGATGGTCGGGCACCGCTCCGCGCGATATGCGAAATTCGGCACGGCCTCGGCACGCCTCGACGACCTGGCCAACCTGGTGCCGTCGCGGGTGACGGCGGCGCTGACGGTCGCGGCGGCCCCTGTCGTCGGCGGCCGGGCCGGCGAGGCACTGCGGGTGTGGCTGCGTGACGGGGGGCGGCACCCGAGCCCGAATTCGGGGCAGTGCGAGGCCGCCGCCGCCGGCGCGCTCGGCATCCGGTTGGGCGGCCGCAATGTGTATGGCTCCCGGATCGAGGACAGGCCGCACCTCGGCGACGGTGGTCCGCCCGCACCACGCGACGTGCGCCGAGCCGCGACCCTGTCCGTTGTCGTCGGCGTGGCCGCCCTCGGACTGGCGTATGCGGCCAGGGTCGGCACCGCCGAGCGACGTAGCAGTGCCGACCGGCGCAGCGGGGTCGAGCGGCCTGGCGGGGGCAAGTGGCATGGCGGTGCCGAGCGGCATGGCTGGGGCGGGCGGCATGGCGAGCTCGGGCGGCGCAGTGGTGCAGCGCCGCGCAGTGGTGCGGAGCGGGATCGGGGGACGACGTGAGCGGGTTGCTGGTCGCCGGGACCACGTCCGACGCGGGCAAGAGCATGCTCACCGCTGGGATCTGCCGCTGGCTGCACAGGCGTGGCGTCGACGTGGCGCCGTTCAAGGCGCAGAACATGTCCAACAACTCGGCGATCGCGGTCGACGGCGGCGAGATCGGCCGGGCGCAGGCGCTGCAGGCGTATGCGTGCGGGCTGGAGCCGAGCGTCAGGTTCAACCCGGTGCTGCTCAAGCCGGGCTCCGACCGCACCAGCCAGGTCGTCGTCCTCGGGCAGGCGACCGGGCACATCGGTGCCCGCAACTACCACGAGATCAAGGACCGGCTCCGCGGGACGGTCCTGGAGACGCTGCGTGAGCTGCGCGCGAAGCACGACGTGGTGATCTGCGAGGGGGCCGGGAGCCCCGCCGAGATCAACCTGCGGGCCGGCGACCTGGCCAACATGGGACTCGCCCGTGCGGCGGACCTGCCCGTGATCGTCGTCGGTGACATCGACAGGGGAGGGGTGTTCGCCGCGCTGTACGGCACACTCGCCCTCCTCGACGCCGACGACCAGGCCCTCGTGTCGGGCTTTGTGATCAACAAGTTCCGCGGGGACTCGGGGCTGCTCCAGCCGGGGCTCGACTCGCTCGCGGAGCTGACGGGGCGGCCGACGTTCGGGGTGGTGCCGTGGTCCGGCGAGCTGTGGCTCGACGGGGAGGACTCGCTCGCCTATGACGGGCGGGTGCTCGGCCGGCCCGCGCCGCCGCGCGGCGGGCAGTGGCTGCGCGTCGCTGTGATCCGCCTGCCCAGGGTGTCCAACGCCACCGACGCCGAGGCCCTCGCCGCGGAGCCCGGCGTCCAGGTGCGGCTCACGGTCGAGCCCGCCGATCTCGCCGACGTCGACCTCGTCGTGCTGCCCGGCAGCAAGTCCACTGTGGACGACCTGCGGTGGTTGCGGGAGCGTGGCCTGGCGGACGCGGTGCTGGCCCACGCGGCGTCCGGCAGGCCGGTCCTCGGGATCTGCGGAGGGTTCCAGATGCTGTCCGAGCGGATCTCCGACGACGTGGAGAGCCGCCGCGGAGTGGTGCAGGGCCTGGGGCTGCTGCCGGTGGAGATCACGTTCGCCGCGCAGAAGACCCTCGGCCGGGTGAGCGGCACCGGGCTCGGGTCGCACCCGGTGCGAGGCTACGAGATCCACCACGGCCTGGTGAGCCGCACGGCCGACGGCCTGATGCCGATGATCCGCCTGGCGGACGGCACGGGGGAGGGCGCCGTGTCCGGCAACGTGTTCGGCACGCACTGGCACGGGGCGTTCGAGACCGACGGGTTCCGCCGGGCGTTCCTGTCGGAGGCGGCCCGCCTCGCCGGCCGGCACGGGTTCGAGGTCGCGCCGGGCACGTCGTTCGCGGCGCTGCGGGAGCGGACCGTCGACGTCCTGGGCGACCTGGTGGAGGAGCACCTCGACACGGACGCGCTCTGGCGGCTCATCGAGGGCGGCGCGCCCTCGGGCCTGCCGACCGTCGTGCCGGCCCTGGCGGCAGCAGCTGCGGGCTCGCCGAGCGATTCGAACCACGCGCCGGCTCCGCGAGACGCCGCATCGGGTCCGCCCGGCGACGCGACGGAGCAACCGACCAGCGCCCAGGGAAAGGCTCCGCGAGACGCCGCGTTGGGTCCGCCCGGCGACGCGACGGAGCAACCGACCAGCGCCCAGGGAAAGGCTCCACGAGACGCCGCGTTGGGTCCGCCCGGCGACGCGACGGAACAACCGACCAGCGTCCAGGGAAAGGCAAGCGGCGCGGCGGGGCCAGGCGGCATGGTGGACGGGGAGGTGCGATGAGGGCCGGGGGAGAGCGCGTCGGGACGTATGACGGGCTGGCCAAGGAGATCCTGGGCCGGGAGGCGCAGCTGGGTGACGTGCGGCTGGTGGCGGTCGACGGGCGGGCCGGGTCGGGGAAGACCACGTTCGCAGGGCGGTTGGCGCGGGCGTTGCGGCACGCCGGGGCCGACGTCGCCGAGCTGCACACCGACGACTTCCTCGACGGGTGGGCGGACCTGGAGGCGTGGCGGCCGCGGCTGGAGGAATGGGTGTTCGCGCCGTTCAGGGCGGGCGAGGACGCCAGGTATCGGCGGTACGACTGGGCCGCGGAGCGGCTGCGCGAGGAGTGGGAGCCGCTGCGGCGGCCCGAGGTGCTGATCGTCGAAGGCGTCGGGAGCGCGGCGGTGGAGGACCTGACGTTCGCCGTGTGCGTGCGGGCGCCGGAGGCGTTGCGGCTGGAGCGGGGGCTGATCCGTGACGGTGAGGCGCTGCGGCCACAGTGGGAGCGGTGGATGGGTGACGAGGACCGGTTCTTCGGGGACGGCAGGGTGCTGCAAGGCGTTGACGTGCACGTCGACGGTGCGCCGGGCCAGGAGCATGATCCGCAGAATGAGTACTTCATCCTCGCGGGCGGGTAGACGGAGCTTGCGCGGGTGCGGGACGATCCGGGAGGCGGCCGGACACGATCCGGAGGCGACGGGGAGGCGGGACGTATGACCACGAACGACGTGCAACGCCGGCGGGTGGTGCTGACCGGGATCAGTTCCCGGGCCTGGGAGCACCCGGCGGACAGGGGCGCCCTCGTGGCGCTACGGGAGTTGCGCGGGTTCGACGATGCGCTGAAGTCGCTGCACGCGATGTGGAACGAGCGCGCGTGGCGGCTGGAGTTCCTCGGCAACGCGATCCGGGTCGACCACCGGCAGTTCCCGCGGGTGCACCGGCTGATGGCGGAGGCCGCCGCTTCGCTCGACGTCGCGGAGCTGCCGGAGCTGTTCGTGCACAGCGACCGGTCGATCAACGGCATGTGCATCGGCATGTCGAAGCCGTTCATCGTGATCAACCGGGGCTGCCTGGAGCTGCTCGACGACGAGGAGCTGCGGTGCCTGCTCGGGCACGAGCTGGGGCACCTGGTCAGCGGCCACGCGGTGTACCGGACGATGGTGCTCATCCTGACGGACTGGGCGGTGCGCCTCGCGTGGCTGCCGGTCGGGTCGATGGTGCTGCGGGCGATCGTGGCCGCGCTCATGGAGTGGTGGCGCAAGGCGGAGCTGTCCGCGGACCGGGCCGGGCTGCTGGCGTGCCAGGACCCGGCGGCGTCGCTGCGGCTGTCGATGAAGCTGGCCGGCGGCGGTGACCTGTCGGAGGTCGACACGACGGCGTTCCTGGAGCAGGCGGCGGAGTTCGAGCGGGCCGGCGACCTGCGGGACAGCCTGATCAAGATCCGGATGGTGACCGCGCGGTCGCACCCGATGCCGGTGGCGCGGGCCGCCGAGGTGCGGGCGTGGATCGACAGCGGGCAGTACGGGCGGATTCTCGGCGGCGAGTATCCGCGCCGCGCCGACGACGGGGACGCGTCGGTGAGTGACGAGATCAAGGCGGCGGCCGCGTCGTACCGGGAGGCGTTCTCCCGTTCGCAGGACCCGCTGGTGTCGCTGCTGCGCAAGCTCGGCGACGGCGCGTCGGAGGTCGGCGACTGGGTCGGCGCCGGCGCGGGCAAGATGCGCGGCTGGATGCGCGGCAACGGCCCAGGCGGCAACGGCTCCGGCGGCAACGGCTCAGGCACGACGGACGACAGCCCGGCACCATAGGCCAGGCCAACAGACGCAGGTCCAACCGGAGCCAGGACCAGCGGAGCCAGGACCAGCGGAGCCAGGACCAGCGGAGCCAGGACCAACCGGAGACCGGACCGTCAGGAGACCGGACCGCCAGGAGACCCGGTCCAAACCAGAGGCTGGCCGGACCAGGACAGACACTGGGAAACGGATCCGGCGGGGCGCGGGGCGGCTCGGCGCAGTAAGTTCCAAGGCATGACTGTGCTCACCGACGAAGAGCTCCGCGCCGCGATCCGGCGGGAGATGCCAGGTGTCCGCGCCGATCTGGAGCGGCTCGTGCGCATCCCCGGCATCGCGTTCACAGGGTTCGACCACAGCCACGTCGAGCGGTCCGCCGAAGCCGTGGCGGAGCTGCTGCGCGGGGCCGGGATCCCGGACGTGCGGCTGGTCCGCAAGGGTGGGCAGCCCGCGGTGCTGGGCCGCCGGCCGGCGCCGCCCGGAGCGCCGACGGTCCTGCTCTACGCGCACCACGACGTCCAGCCGATCGGTGACCGCTCCCAGTGGCTGAGCGACCCGTTCGAGCCGGAGGAGCGCGACGGCCGCCTGTACGGGCGCGGCACCGCCGACGACAAGGCCGGCGTGATGGCGCACATCGCGGCGCTGCGGGCGTTCGGCGAGGACCTGCCGGTCGGGGTGGTGCTGTTCATCGAGGGCGAGGAGGAGTTCGGCTCCGAGTCGCTGGAGGATCTGCTCCGCGAGCACCGCGACGAGCTCGCCTCCGACGTCATCGTGATCGCCGACTCCGGCAACTGGGACGTCGGCCAGCCGGCGCTGACGACGGGCCTGCGGGGGATCGTCAACGGGTTCGTCGAGGTGAAGGTACTGCAGCAGGCCGTGCACAGCGGCATGTTCGGCGGGGCCGTGCCCGACGCGTTGATCACCCTGTCGCGGCTGATCTCGACGCTGCACGACGACGCCGGTGACGTCGCGGTTGAGGGGCTGGTCTCCACGAGCAGCGCGCCGCTGGACTACCCCGAGGACCGGTTCCGGGAGGAGGCCGGCATGCTCGGCGGGGTCGAGTTCATCGGCAGCGGGCGGCTCGTCGAGCGGCTGTGGACGAAGCCCTCGATCTCGATCCTCGGCATCGACGCGCCGCCGACGGAAGGCGCCCCGAACGCGCTGGTCCCGGCCGCGAAGGCCAAGTTCAGCGTGCGGATCGCACCCGGTGACGACGCGCAGCGGGTGTACGACACGATGACGGCCCATCTGGAGCGGCACGCACCGTGGGGCGCGCAGGTCACGGTGACCGTCGAGCAGCTCGGCGAGCCGTGCGTGATCGACGCGACCGGCCCGTTCTACGAGGCGGCCCGGCAGGCGTTCACCGAGGCGTGGGACGGCGTGACCCCGGTCGACATGGGCGTCGGCGGGTCGATCCCGTTCATCGCCACGTTCCAGGAGCTCTTCCCGAAGGCGTCCATCCTGGTCACCGGCGTGGAGGACCCGAGCACCAGAGCGCACGGGCCCAACGAGAGCCTCCACCTCGGCGAGTTCGAACGGGTCTGCATCGCCGAGGCCCTCCTTCTCGCAAAGGTGGCAAAAGCTGCGTAAACCGCGGTCACCCCCGAGGGGGTAGTCGCGTAAACCGCGATCCCCCCGAGGGGGTAGCCACGCAAAGCGCGGTCACCCCCGAGGGGGAAGCTTCACCACGCTCACGAAGAACTCGTCGATCTGCCGGACGACCGCGATGAAGCTGTCGAAGTCGACCGGCTTCGTCACGTACGCGTTGGCGTGCAGCGAGTAGCTGCGCAGGATGTCCTCGTCGGCCTGCGAGGTGGTCAGGACCACGACCGGGATGCGGCGCAGGTCCGGGTCCTCCTTGATGGCCTGCAGGACCTGCCGCCCGTCGACCCGGGGCAGGTTCAGGTCCAGCAGGATCAGGTCGGGCCGCGGGGCGTCCGCGTGCGCGCCCTCACGGCGCAGGTAGGACAGTGCCTCCTCGCCGTCCTGGACGACGTTGAGCTTGTTGCGGACCTTGTGCTCCTCGAACGCCTCCTGCGTCATCAGCACGTCGCCCGGGTCGTCCTCAACCAGGAGCACCTCGATCGGCAGGGACGATTCCCTGGGTGCGGTCATCGAACGGACTCCTCAGCCTCAAGCACAGGGGCATCAACAACGGGGACGGGCAGCGTGAACCGGAACAGCGTACCTTCGGCCTGCGACGGGTCGATCCAGATCCGGCCGCCGTGGTACTCGACGATCTTCTTCGCGATCGCGAGGCCGATGCCGGTGCCCGGGTAGGCGTCCTTGGCGTGCAGCCGCTGGAAGATGACGAAGACCTTGTCGGCGAACTCCGGCTCGATGCCGATGCCGTTGTCCTCGACGCTGAACTCGTACTCGTCGCCGTCGAGCCGGCTGTCGATGACGATGCGCGGCGTGCGGTCCGGGTGGCGGAACTTCAGGGCGTTGCCGATGAGGTTGCTGAAGAGCGCGCCGAGCAGCGGCTCCTCACCTCGGACGACCGGCAGGTCGGTGAAGATGATCTCGGCGTCGGTCGTGGCGCGCTGCGACTCGAACTGCTCGGCGGAGTCGACGACCACGTGGTTCAGGTCGATGTCGTTGAAGCCGCTGGTCAGCCGGCCGATGCGGGAGAAGGCCAGCAGGTCGTTGATCAGCCGCTGCATGCGCTGGGCGCCGTCCACGGCGAAGGCGATGTACTGGTCCGCGCGTTCGTCGAGCTGCCTGGCGTACCGGCGCTGCAGCAGCTGGCAGAAGGAGGCGACCTTCCGCAGCGGCTCCTGCAGGTCGTGCGAGGCGACATAGGCGAACTGCTCGAGGTCGCGGTTGGACCTGGTGAGCTCGGCGGCCTGCTGCTCCAGCATCCGGTTGGCCTCCTCGACCAGCCGGCGGGCCTCCACGACGTCCTGCAGCTCGGTGTTGATCCGGCGGCGCATCGTGTCGACGTCGGCCGCCAGGGCCGCGAGCTCGGGCGGGCCGCCACCGGTGATCTCGTGGTCGTAGTCGCCCGCGGCGACCATGCGCACCTCGGCCGCGAGCTCGGTGACGGGCCGGGTCACCAGCCGCCGCAGCAGCAGCGCCAGCGACGCGCCGGCCACGATGATCACGATCCCGGCGAAGACGAGCAGCAGGATCAGGATGTTGCCGGAGGAGCGGACCTGCGCGGCGACCCCGTTGCGCCGGGTCTCCAGGTCGGTGCGCAGCGTGTTGATCTGGTCGGAGGCGGCGGTGTAGACCGCCCGGGAGGTGTCCGTCGGCGTCGCGCGTTCGGCGCTCGGGCCGGACGAGCGGGTCTGCGCGATCAACGGTTCGGTGATCTCGCGGCGGTACCGCGAGGTCGCCGCCGCGATGTCGTGGACGGAGCTGAGCAGGGCGGGCTCGTCGGCCAGCAGCCGCTCGGTGTCGGCGAGGATCTCCGTCTCGGCCTTCTGGGCGGCCCCGTACGTGTCGAGGTCGCTCTCCTTGCCGGTCAGCAGGAACGTCCTCGCGCTCGTCTGCTGGCGCAGCAGCTGCGACGTCAGCTGCTCGGTGTTGATCAGCGCCGGCGTGAGCCGGTCCATGACCTTCGCCGTGTCGGCCCGGTTGGCGGCCGCGGTGACGGTCGCGCTCACCGCCAGGATCCCGAGCGCGCCCGCGACGACCGCGCACAGCGCGATGATCCGGCGCCAGAGCGACCATTTGGTGGGGTTCATCCCGTACTCCTCGGGTCCAGCAGCAGTACGGCGATGTCGTCGGACAGCGGGCCGCCGTTGTGGCCCTCGGCCTGCGCCGCCAGCCAGGCGGGCAGGTCGCGGGGCTGCGCGCCGCCACGGTTGCGCAGGACCTCGACGATCCCCTCGATGCCGAGGCGCTCCCCGCCGGACGCGTCCGGGGTGGCAGCCCCTTCGATCAGGCCGTCGGTGTACAGCAGCAGCTGCCAGCCGGGCTCGCCGAGGCGCACCTCGGTGGCCGGACGGGGAACACCCTGCAGCACGCCGAGCACGAGGCCTGGCTGGACGTCGCACGGCTCGACCCGGCCCCCGGCGATGACGATCGGCGGCGGGTGCCCGGCGAGCCGGATCCGCGCGGTGCCCTCGACCAGGTTGACGGTGGCGACCGCGACGGTCGCGAACAGCTCGTCGGAGCGCCGCTCGCTGACCAGTACCTGCTCCAGGGAGTCGAGAATGTGGTCCTCGGGCACCCCGGCCAGCACGAGAGCCCGCCAGGCGACGCGCAGCGCCACCCCGAGCGGGGCCTCGTCGACGCCGTGCCCGCACACGTCACCGATGAGCAGGTGCAGGTGGGTGCCGTCGGTGCCGATCGCGTCGAAGAAGTCGCCGCCGAGCAGCCCCCGGTCGCGGCCCGGGCGGTAGATCGAGTGCAGGTCGGCCTCGACCCCGGCCATGATCGGCTTGGGCAGCAGGCCGCGCTCCAGCCGGGCCGACTCCGCCTGCCGCAGCTCCGACTCACGCAGCAGCCTGGCCTGCTCGTCGGCCCGCTTCCGCTCGACGGCGTACCGGACGGCGCGGGACAGACCAGTACCGTCGACGGCGCCCTTGACGAGATAGTCCTGTGCGCCCTCGGCGACGGCCGCGGTGCCCAGGTGCTCGTCCTCCAGGCCGGTGAGCACGCACACCGCGACCCGGCCCGCGTCCTGGAGCACCAGCCGCAGCCCGTCCAGCCCGCTCGCGTCGGGCAGGCCGAGGTCGAGCAGGACGCAGTGCACCTCGCGCAGCAGCGGTCGGGCCTCGCGCATCGTCTGCGCCACCCGCACGTCGAACGGCGCGTCGGCCTCCGCGAGCAGCTCCTGGACCAGGAACGCGTCGCCGGGGTCGTCCTCGACCAGCAGCACCCGGATGCGCTCACCGGTGTGCAGGCCGAGGCGACGGTTGCGCAGGTCAGCCGTCGTGCCGACGTCGGCCATGCTCACACCCTCCCGGAGGGTGCGGGTAGTTGTCGCGCGGCACACATGGGGACGATCCTTCCCTACCTGACGACTTGGTGCACGTGCGGGTGCAGTGTCTCAGCCGTAGTGGCCGCCGTCACCACACTCCTGCCGGGTCCTGCCGATGGATAGGCTTTCGCGCGTGCACGGGCTCGAGAACATCGTCGGACTGATCGCGGTCGTCGTCGCCACCTCTGTCGTGGCGCGGCGCATCGGTGTGCTGTCACCCATCCTGCTGGTCCTGGTCGGCATCGGCATCTCGTTCGTCCCGGGGGTGCTCGAGATCGAGCTCGATCCGGAGATGGTGCTGCTCGGGATTCTTCCGCCGATCCTGTACGTGGCGGCGCTGGAAACCTCGGTCCCGGCGTTCCGGTTCAACCTCCGCCCCATCCTGCTGCTCGCGGTCGGGCTGGTCCTCTTCACCGCGGCGGCCGTCGGCTTCACGCTCCACGCGCTCCTGCCGCAGGTCCCGCTCGCGATGTGCTTCGCGCTCGGCGCCGTCGTCGCGCCGCCGGACGCCGTCGCCGCTACCGCGGTCGCCAGGCGCATCGGCCTGCCGCGGCGCATCGTCACCGTGCTGGAGGGCGAGAGCCTCATCAACGACGCCACCGCGCTGGTCACCCTCCGGGTCGCGGTCGCCGCCGCCATCGGCCAGGCCGTCGACGCCTGGTCGATCACCCGGACGGCCTCGATCGCCGTCCTCGGCGGGGTCGGCATCGGCGTCGTCGGCGGCATCGTTCTCGGCTACCTGCACAAGAAGATCGAGAACCCGCTCATCGACAACGCGCTGTCACTGCTCACCCCCTGGCTGGTGTTCCTGCCGGCGGAGAGCATCCACGCCTCCGGCGTCGTCGCGGTCGTCGTCACCGGGCTCGCCCTGGGCCACAAGATGCCGACGCTCATGTCGGCCGCCTCCCGGCTGCAGATGGACGCTTTCTGGCGGATGGTGAAGTTCCTGCTCGAAGGGTCGGTCTTCCTCCTCGTCGGGCTGCAGCTGCGGGCGCTCATCGAGGAGGTCGAGCGGTCGTTCTGGTTCACGGTCGGCTGCCTCGCCGCCGTCGTCGGGGTGGTGGTCGTCGCCCGGATCGTGTGGCTCTTCCCCACCGTGTACCTCGCCCGGCTCATCCCACGCGTGCGCCGCCGCGACCCCGCCCCGGCGTTCGCCGCGCCCGCCGTCATCTCCTGGGCCGGCATGCGCGGTGCCGTCACCCTCGCCGCCGCGCTCTCCCTGCCGGCATCCGTCGAGGCCGGGGACTACCCGCGCGGACTCTTCGTCATCCTGGCCTTCGGCGTCATCGTCGCCACGTTGGTACTGCAGGGAGCGACGCTGCCCACGGTCGCGCGCTGGCTCAAGGTGCCGGGCGACGACGAGAAGGAGGACGCGCTCGCCGAGGCCTCCGTGCAGCACGAGGCGAGCCGCGCCGGCAAGGCCCGCCTGGAGGAGGTCGCCGACGACGCGCCCGACGGCGTGGTCGAGCGGCTGCGGCAGGTCGCGCTCAGCCGCTCCAACCTCGCCTGGGAACGCCTCGGCCGGTCCGACCGGGAAACGCCGTCCGCCGCGTACGCCCGGCTGCGACGCGAGATGCTGAACGCCGAACGGGACGTCTTCCGCAAGGCCCGCGACAGCGGCAAGATCCCCGAGGAGACGCTACGCCAGGCGCAGCGGGACATGGACCTGGAAGAGTCACTGCTGGAGCGAGGAGATCTGTGAGCTGCGAGCACATCGAGTCCGCGGAGAAGCTGGACGTACCGGACGTCGAAGGATGTCCGGAATGCATCGAAATGGGCTTCACGGACTGGGTACACCTCCGGCAGTGCCTCACCTGCGGGCACGTCGCGTGCTGCGACTCCTCCCCACGCAGGCACGCCACGCAGCACTTCCTCACCACGCACCACCCCGTCATGCGCTCGATCGAGCCCGGCGAGTACTGGCGCTGGTGTTACCTGGACGAGACCATCGGCTAGTCCTACCTGCGGGTACGTGTCTCTCAGCCCTTTCTAAGGAGACGCCCGACACAATCATCACCAGTTGGGCATGGAGTGGGGTGCATTCGTGTTGCCATGGTCAACGGGGAATGGCCGACTGACGACGGGGTAGGGGGCGGACCATGGTGAGCGGGCGATGGTAGACGCGGTCATGGACCTGGTGGCTGCACCCGGTGTCCTCTACGCCACGATCCTGGTGCTCCTCACCGTCGACGCGTTCGTCCCGGTCGTCCCGGCCCAGGCCCTGATGATCGGCGGCGGCATCCTCTCCACCACCGGCCACGTCGAGCTGCTGCTCCTCGTCGCCGCGGGCGCCATCGGCGCGGTCTCCGGCGACCTGCTCGCCTTCCTGGTCGGCCGCCGCCTGGCCCGCCGCGACGCCGGCACCCCGGACCGCCTCACCCGCCGCAAGCCCAGGGCGATCACCCTCCGCCTCAACGAAGCCATGCGCAAGCACATCTTCCTCGCCGTCCTCCTGTGCCGCTTCGTCCCCGCCGGCCGCATGATCACCGCGATCTACGCGGGCCGCAACGGCGTCTCGACCCGCCGCTTCGCCAGCTACGACGTCGTCGCCGCCACCCTCTGGGCCACCTACGGCGCCCTGCTCGGCCACTTCGGCGGCGAGGCGATCGCCGACTCGTCCTGGCTCCCGCTCATCCTGGTCGCCGCCGCCGCCCTGCTCTTCCTCGCGGGCGCCCCGCTCCTCGGCCTGGCCGGCCGCCTCCGCAAGCGCACCGTCAGGCAGGCCGTCGCCCTGGTGCCCGCCGCCTCCGCCGTCGCCACCGAGCCGGTCCTGCCCGCGCGGCCGGTCGCCGCCGCGCACCTGGCCGTCGCCGCTGGTCCGGCGCCGGTCACCGCGCAGTTCGTCCGCCCCACCGCCACTCAGCCCGCCATGCTCGTGGCGGACGCGCAGTCCACACTCGACGCGCAGCTCACCACGGCCGCCGAGGGCGCTGTCGCGCTCGCCGCCGGACCTGTCCGTCGCCTGGTGAGCGAGCAGCCGACGCCCGCGGTCGCCGCCGAGCCGGGTCGCCTGGTGGACGCGCAGCCCGCGTTCGACGCGCACGCGCAGCTCACCGCAGCCGCCGAGAGTGCCGCGAAGCTCGCCGCTGGGCACGTCCGTCGTGCGGTGCACGCGCAGCCGATGCCCGCCGAGCCGGGTCGACCGGTGGACGCGCAGCCCGCCGGGTTCGCGGGCGCTGAGATCCCGGCAGGGCTGGCGGCGCACTCGACCGCTTCCACGGCCGAGACCACGACGGCGACACCCGCGGGCCTGCCCGGCACGCTGTCCACGCCCGGCGCTCAGCCGGCGGGTGACGGCACCGCCGCGAGCGGTGACGCGAAGTCCGGCCGCTCGACCAGGGGCATGTTCAACGGTCGCCTGTCCGGGCGGTCCATCGTCGGCGGGGGCCTCGCCGCGAAGGTCGGCCTCGTCGCCCGGGTCGTCCGCGCCGCGGGCAGCATGCCGGTCGTCGCCGCCGCAGCACCCCAGACGCCCCGCCGCCGCTGCCGCCGCACGGCGATGGAGACCCTCGCGGCCGCCGAGCCGATGGCCGCGATCGAGGTCCTCGTCGCCGCCGAGGCCGTCGCGGCCGCGGAGTCGGTCGTCGTCCAGGTCAACGGCCTCCAGAACGCCAGCTGACCCACTCCCGAAACGAGCGGTTCCCCAGCACTCGGGCTGCGGACCCGATAAGGCCCCCGTGGCCGCCGCCAGAACGCCAGCTGACCCCTCCCGAAGCGAGCGGTTCCCGGCGTTGGGGCTGCGGACCCGATAAGGCCCCCGTGGCCGCCGAGTGCGCGCCGCCGCGTCGGCGAGGGTCCGTGCTTGAGGCTTCAGAACCGATGACGCCAGCCGACGCACTCCCGAAGCGAGCGGTTCCCCGGCACTCGGGCTGCGGACCCGATAAGGCCCCCGTGGCCGCCGCGTGTGCGGCCGCCGTGCCGGCGAGGGTCCGTGCTTGAGGCTTCAGAACCGATGAGGTCCTGCGCCAGAGGCTGATGCACCGACGAGCCCCGGCATCTGAGGCCGCAGAGTCTCCAGGTCCCCGCTACTGAGCGGTCGAGTGGTGCCCCTCGTCGCCGCTGGGTCGGTGGTCGCGGTCGAACTCGTCGCCGCCGGGGCCGCTGCCCGCCGCGAAGCCCGTCGCTGTCCAGGTCAACGGCCCAGAGCGCCCGGCGACCGACAGCCACCTGTCGCCGGCGAGGCCGTCGCGGCCGCGGAGCCGGTCGTCGTCTAGGCCGACCGCCTTCCAGGGCCTCGCCGCGCTGGCCACCCCCGAATCAGTGGGCCTGGTGTTTCGGGGGTCGTCGTCGCCCGCGCCATGATCCTGAAACGGTTGGCGTCGAGGGCGGGCGAATGCGCTGGTGAGTTGGGGTGTGAAAAGGGCGGCTCATGATCTCGGAAGGGTTTCGGATGTCAGGGTCCGAGCATTCATCCGAGGTTGTGGGAATGCCGGGACGGCGCCGGAATGTGGTCGATTGTCGGGGCCGTGCCGGATGGTGGGCATCGCCCATCAATGGTGGGGGTTGGTGGCCGCGGGAAAAGGTAGGGGCGCGGTGCCTGGATCGGCGCCGCGCCCCTGCCTGATGGTCCCGTGCAGTTACATGTTGATCTGCTGGCCGTTGTCGTTCCAGGTGTTGTTGCTCCACTGCGGGAGCTGGGACGCCTTGAACGCCTGGGTGCCGTAGTAGCCGCCCTTGGGCCAGAAACCGCCGCCGGACTGGCGCATGAACTTGTTGTTCGTGACCTTGCCGTTGGTGATCTTGTAGTTGGCGTCGTACCAGTAGAACGAGTAGCCGCCGCCGTTCATCAGGTTGCTGTCGACCACGACGTCGTTGATGGAGCCGATGTCGGCCTTGAGCAGGATGCACGACGTCTGGGTGTGCTGGTTCTCCAGGCGGTTGTGCAGGATGCGGACGTAGATGGCGTTCGTCGACTGGATGACGTCGTTGTGCTGGGCGGAGCCGGTGCCGCCCGGGTCGTGCAGCCACGAGTCCTGGACCGTGCCGCGGCCGTCGATGCGCAGGATGTCGCCGGAGCCGTGGGCGTTGACCCGCAGCAGGGTGAAGCCGGTGCGGCCGATGAGGGCGATGCCGCCGGTCGAGGCGTCCTTGAGCTGGCCGTCGATCTCGGTGTCCTCGATGCGCAGGTTCGCGTTGTCGTCGGTGGAGGTCACGGCCTGGACGTTGGCCACGCGGATCCGGCTGTTGCGGATCGTCACGTTCTTGGCCTTGATCTCGACGTGGCCGTTGATGTCCTTGCCGTCGATGACCGTGCCGGCGACCGTGATCGTCATCGGGCCGGTGTACGGCGTCAGCGTCACCTTCTTGCGCGTGTCGCCGGGCAGGCCCTGCGGGTAGCCGGTGTTGTGCGCGGCCGGGTAGCCGGCGACCGTGTAGGTCGCCGGGACGCCCCCGCCGTTGCCCGGCGCGGGCGGCTTCGTGCTCGTCGGCGCGCCCTTGGACGGTGACGCGGAGGCCGAGGCCGACGGCGAGCTGGAGGAGACCGGCGTGACGCTGGTCGAGGCGGACGGCTGGGCGGTCGTCGGGCCCACGGTCGGGCGGCCCGCCGAGCCGGTCGCCGGCAGGTTCTTGCAGGCGCTCAGTCCGCCGCCGGCGAACAGGGCCGCGGCGACGATGCCGACGCTGGTGCGGCGTAACGCGGTGCGGGTCGTGGTGGTGGAAGTGCTGCTCATGTGCGGGGAATCCTCCCGGATCAGTCGACATCCGTCAGTCGACGCGGCCTCAGGCCTGTCGGAGCTTTTCGGCGTGAATGCTCGGTTGGTGATTCCGCTCCTTACTTTCGACTGCATATGTCCTGCGACGGAACCGGGCGTGATTCATTCTCGGCAATGCCGTCAAGATCGGCGCTCGGTATGTCACTCACAACCTTGCGTAACTGTTTTCCGGGTCGAAGCATGCCACGGCCCGCCGGGGGAGTGAAACCCTGCGAAGTGCCGTTGTGGCTACCTTTAGGAATCTTAAGTCGTGCCTAAGAAATAGCACGACCGGAAAGCGGCACGATAGCCCCGGATCGGGCATATCGGCGGGCGCCGAGAGTGGTCTAGATCACTCGATCGTGCGCGCTGCGGCGATGGCGGTCTTCAAGGTCGCCACGTTGTTCTGAACCATACAGCCAGGAAGCCATCCGGCCTAGTCATGACGGGTGTGACTTAGGCCGGATGGCGGAAAAGCGGAAATGTCCGGTATTGCGGAAGGGTGAGCTACGCGCGGAACGGGTCGTGATCCGTGAGCAGCTTGTCGAGGCGCGCCTGGTCGACCCGCTGGACGACGCCCGTGGACTCCTGGTGGTCCCGGACGCACTTGGCGAGGGTGAACGCCGACGTGACGGTGTAGAGCAGCCCGATGGCGAGAAACGCGCGCATCCACTGGTTGACCGGCAGGTAGGCGATGCCGATGCCGAGGCCGACCACCGCGACCCCGAACGAGACCGCGGACTGCAGGAAGAACGCCGTGGTGGTCTTCGTGGGCACTGGTGATGTCATGCCATGAGTGTCTGCACCGCCGGGCGGAGCGTCCTGAGTCGAGCTACTCAACTCAGGGCGGGTACCGGAAGCTCGATCTTGTGAGCCCGCTGCCACGCGTCGACCACCTCGTCGGTCACGTGCGCGCGGAAGTAGTCGTTGGCGCTCAACCGGTTGGTCACCGGCTCCTCACCCTCGGCCAGGAGGCTCGCCGGCACGAGACGGAACTCGTTCTGCACGGCGGCGCTGAGCCGGCGGTGCCCGTCGATGACGTAGTAGTCCGGGCCGGAGTGCCCGATCGTCAACGGCTCCAGGGCCTGCGCCCCGGCCTCGCCGATCTCCTTGACGGCGGTGTCCTCCAGCGCGTCGAACGACCGCGTCGGGTAGATCCGCATCGGGTCGAGCAGCAGCAGCGGCGGGCGCTCGCGGAGGATGTCGCCGCCGAGGCGGCCCTCGAACGCGTCCACGATCATCGCGACGATGTCGTCGGGCCGGGCCCGGGTGCTGTCGCACACCAGGTCGTAGTTGCGCAGGCGGAGCTTGTCGGCGCCATACCGCGTCAGGAAGCGCACCCGCTCGCTCTCGCTGCGCCCGTGCAGGCGCTCCTTGGCCTCCTCGAGCGTCGCGTAGCGCTCGACCTCGCTGTGCGGGCGGGCCAGGACGCGGCGGGCGGCCTCGTTGGGCTCGGTGATGAGGTGCACCTTGAACGCGTCGTGGAAGAAGAACCACGCGAGGCGGCTGTCGACGATGAGCTGCTCGCCGGACTTGGCGATGTTGCTCTGCAGCTCGTCGACGGCGCTGTCGATCGCGTCGTCGAGCTCGGCGTGGAGGTTGAGCTGCAGCGCGGTCATGCCGCGTTCCTCGGCCATCTGCCGGTACATGTCGCCGACGCTGATGCGACGCAGTCCGAGCCGGCCGGCGAGCTCCACGGAAACGGTGCTCTTGCCGCTGCCGAGGTCGCCGTTGATGACGACTGACCGGTGATTGCTCATGCGCAACTCTCTAGGTAGACCCGCGGGGCAGTCCAGGTCAGGAGCCTAACACGCGCTCCGAAAAGCCCATGAAGCAGCATTCGGAATGGTAAAAGGAATGCGAATCGCATTTCGTGTAATGCGCGAGAAACATCGGTCTGTCAGCCTCTCGTGCAAGAAGAGGAGGCCGTCGTTGTTCCTGACCCGCCACGAGCAGGAGCGCCTGCTGATCCACGTCGCCGCCGACGTGGCCCAACGCCGCAAGGACCGCGGCCTGAAGCTGAACTACCCCGAGTCCGTCGCCATCATCACCGCGTTCCTACTGGAAGGCGCCCGTGACGGCCGGACCGTGGTCGACCTGATGGAGGCCGGCCGGCACGTGCTCGGCCGCGACGACGTGCAGGAGGGCGTGCCCGAGATGATCGTCGAGGTCCAGGTGGAGGCCACCTTCCCGGACGGCACCAAGCTGGTGACCGTCCACCACCCGATCCCATGATCCCCGGCGAGATCCTCCCGGGCGACGGCCCGGTGGTCATCAACGAGGGGCGGCCGGAGCTGACGCTGACCGTCGTCAACACCGGCGACCGGCCGGTGCAGGTCGGCTCGCACTACCACTTCGCCCAGGCCAACGACGCGCTGGACTTCGACCGTGAGGCCGCCGCGGGACACCGCCTCGGCGTTCCGGCGGGCACCTCGGTCCGCTTCGAGCCGGGTGTCTCGCGTGAGGTCGTGCTGGTCCCGCTGGCAGGCAACCGAATCGTCCCGGGGTTGAGGAAATGACGGAGATCGACCGCAGGCGCTACGCCAACCTCTACGGGCCGACCACCGGCGACCGGATCCGCCTCGCCGACACCGACCTGCTCATCCAGGTCGAGCGCGACCACTGCGCCGGCGGCGACGAGGCGGTCTTCGGCGGCGGCAAGGTGATCCGCGAGTCGATGGGCCAGTCCCGGGCGACCCGTGCCGAGGGCACCCCCGACACCGTGATCACCGGCGCGGTCATCCTCGACCACTGGGGCGTCGTCAAGGCCGACATCGGCATCCGCGACGGCCGCATCGTCGGCATCGGCCGGGCCGGCAACCCCGACATCATGGACGGCGTCGACCCCGCCCTGGTCATCGGCCCGTCCACGGAGATCATCGCGGGCAACGGCCGGATCCTCACGGCCGGCGCGATCGACTGCCACGTGCACCTGATCGCCCCGCTGATCCTGGAGGAGGCCCTGGCCAGCGGCATCACCACGATCGTCGGCGGCGGCACCGGGCCGGCCGAGGGCAGCAAGGCGACCACGGTCACCCCCGGCTCCTGGCACCTGGCCCGGATGCTCGAGGCGCTCGACCCGTGGCCGGTCAACGTGCTGCTGCTCGGCAAGGGCAACACCGTGTCCGAGGCCGCGATGTGGGAGCAGCTGCGCGGCGGCGCCGGCGGCTTCAAGCTGCACGAGGACTGGGGCACCACGCCCGCGGCGATCGACGCCTGCCTCCGGGTCGCGGACGCCTCGGGGGTACAGGTGAACATCCACACGGACACGCTCAACGAGGCCGGGTTCGTCGAGGAGACCCTCAGCGCGATCGCCGGGCGGTCCATCCACGCCTATCACACCGAAGGTGCCGGCGGCGGCCACGCGCCCGACATCATCACCGTCGCGTCGCACCCCAACGTGCTGCCGTCCTCGACGAACCCGACCCGGCCGTACACGCGGAACACCCTCAGCGAACATCTCGACATGCTGATCGTCTGCCACCACCTCAACCCGAGCGTGCCGGAGGACCTGGCGTTCGCGGAGAGCCGGATCCGGCCGTCGACGATGGCCGCCGAGGACCTGCTGCACGACCTCGGCGCCATCTCGATCATCGGCTCGGACTCGCAGGCGATGGGCCGGGTCGGCGAGGTCGTGCTGCGCACCTGGCAGACCGCGCACGTGATGAAGCGGCGCCGCGGCCCGCTGCCCGGCGACGGCCCCGCCGACAACGAGCGGGCCAAGCGCTACGTCGCGAAGTACACCATCTGCCCGGCGGTCGCCAGCGGCATCGATCACGAGGTCGGCTCCGTCGCCGTCGGCAAGCTCGCCGACCTGGTGCTGTGGGACCCGGCGTTCTTCGGGGTCCGGCCGCACGCCGTCATCAAGGGCGGCGTGATCGCCTGGGGCGCGATGGGCGACGCGAACGCCTCCATCCCGACGCCGCAGCCGGTCCTGTCCCGGCCGATGTTCGGCGCCTACGGCAAGGCCGCCCCCGCGACCAGCCTCGCGTTCGTCGCGCAGGCGGCGCTCGACGACGGGCTCGCGGACCGGCTCGGGCTCCAGCGCCGGCTGGCCGCCGTCGCCGACACGCGCGGCCGGGGCAAGGCCGACCTGCCGGGCAACGACGCGCTGCCGCGGATCGAGGTGGAGCCCGACACGTTCACCGTCCGCATCGACGGCGAGGTCGTCGAGCCCGACCCGGTCACCGAGCTGCCGATGGCCCAGCGGTACTTCCTGTTCTAGCGACGAAGACGTTCTGGCGATGAAGACGCAACTGCTCATCCTGGCCGACGGCCGCTTCCCGTCCGGGGGTCACGCGCACTCGGGCGGGCTGGAGGCGGCCGTCGTACGGCAGCGCGTGCGGGACCTCGACGACCTGCGCGAGTTCCTGCTCGGCCGGCTGCACACGGCCGGCCTGGTCGGTGCCGCGTTCACGGCCGCGGCGTGCGCCAGGCCGGACACGATGGACGAGCTGGAGGACGAGCTCGACGCGAGGACCCCGTCGCCCGCGCTGCGCCTGGCGTCGCGAAGGCAGGGCCGGTCGCTGTGCCGCGCCGCCGCGGTGGTGTGGCCGGGCCCGCACGTGCGGCGTGCCAACACGTACCGGAAAGGCCTCCACCAGCCGATCGCGCTGGGGGTGGTCGCGGAGGCGGCCGGCTGCACGCCGGGGGAGAGCGCGGCGATCAGCGCCTACCACGCCGTCTCCGGCCCGGCGAGCGCCGCGGTCCGGCTGCTGGGCCTGGATCCCTACCAGGTCCACCGCCTGCTGGCCGAGCTCGGCGACCAGACGGAAGACGTCGCCCGACAAGCCACCGAACGATCCCGTGGCCCAGCGGCCGACCTGCCCGCGGCATCGTCGCCGCTGCTGGACGTCTCCGCCGAGGACCACGCCGCATGGGAGGTACGACTCTTTGCATCCTGAAACCCACACCCACGGGCCCGACGAGACGCCGCACACGCACCCGCACCCGGACGTCGACCCGCACGCGCCGCTGCCGCAGGCGAAGCGCGCCGTCCGCGTCGGCATCGGCGGGCCGGTCGGCTCCGGCAAGACCGCCCTCGTCGCGGCGCTGTGCCGCGCGCTGGCGACGGACCTGCGCATCGCGGTCGTCACCAACGACATCTACACCACCGAGGACGCCGACTTCCTGCTGCGCAACGGGGTCCTGCCCGCCGAGCGGATCCGCGCCGTGGAGACCGGCTGCTGCCCGCACACCGCGATCCGCGACGACATCTCCGCCAACCTCGACGCGATCGAGGAGCTGGAGGACAGCCTCGGCCCGCTCGACGTGGTGCTCCTGGAGAGCGGCGGGGACAACCTGACCGCGACCTTCAGCAAGGGCCTCATCGACAAGCAGATCTTCGTCATCGACGTGGCCGGCGGCGACAAGGTGCCCCGCAAGGGCGGCCCCGGCGTCACCGCCGCCGACCTGCTCGTCATCAACAAGACCGACCTCGCCCCGCTGGTCGGCGCCGACCTGGACGTGATGGACCGCGACGCGACGGCCCGCCGGGGTGCGCTGCCGACGGTGTTCCTGTCGCTGGTCGAGGACCCGTCGGCCAAGCCCGTGCAGGAATGGATCCGGGGTCTCGTGTGAGGGCCCGGTGAAGGCCACGGCCCGCGTCGTCGCGGAGGCCGGCGGCGGCGGCCGGACCGCGCTGCGGGTGCTGAAGGGCGAGGCGCCGCTGCTGCCACGCCGTACGGGACCGAACGAGGTCCACTTCGTCGGCGGCGCGGCGGCCCCGCTCGGCGGCGACGACCTCACCATGGAGATCGAGGTCGGCCCCGGCGCGGAGCTGGTCGTGCGCACGGTCGCGGCGAGCATCGCGCTGCCCAATCGGGCCGGCGAGGAGAGCCGGCTGTCGGTCACGGTCAGCGTCGGCGACGGCGGCCGGCTGCTGTGGCTGCCCGAGCCGCTCATCGCCGCCGCCCGCTGCCGGCACACCACGCTGTCCACAGTGGACCTCGACGGCGCGGCCGAGCTGATCTGGCGGGAGGAGCTCGTCCTCGGCCGGCACGGCGAGCGCCCCGGTGACGTCACCCTGTCCACCGTGCTGCGCCGGGACGGCCGCGTCCTGTACCGCAGCGACGTCAGCACGGGCGCGGTCCGGCACCGGGTGCTCGCGACCGTGGTGAGCACCCGCGAGCATCCACCGGCGGCGACCCCGACGGCCGCGGTGATGGCCCTGGCGAAGGGCGGCACCGTCGCGACCGTGCTCGGCGGCGACCTGGGCGAGACCAGACGGGTCACCGATCCGCTGGTTACACCGCCGCAATGCAGGAGCAAAGCGGCAGTAACCGCGTCGGCGTCTACTGCCATCGACTCACCGATGGTGAGGCGCGCCTAGGGTTCCGCGCCGGGCGACCGGCGGCTGGTCCGAGAGGTGCAGGCGGCCCGCGGCAGCGGGACGCTCCACGGCGGGACAAAAGCCCGGGAGACAGCCGTCGACGTCCGGCTGTGCGCCGGACGCACCCCGAGGGGGTCTGTCCATGGGCTTCAACCACCACCATCATCCGCACCACCACGCGGCACACGACAACTACGGTCCCGAGGCGCGCTACGCGGTCGAACGCGAGGCGGAGCTGCCCACCACCAAGTGGGAGGAGGAGATCGCGCGCGGCCTCGAATACGGCCTGCCGGGCGCGGACTCCATCGTCGACAAGCGCATCCCGACGTTCTCCCGCGGCGAGCTGCCGCACTTCGCCGGCATCAACACGTTCCTGAAAGCGCCCTATCTCGAGGACGTCCGCCGCTGCGGCGAGTACGACGTCGCCGTGCTCGGCGCCCCGTTCGACGGCGGCACCACCTACCGGTCCGGGACCCGCTTCGGCCCGCAGGGCATCCGGAAGATCTCCGCGCTGTACGGGCCGTACAGCTTCGAGCTCGGCGTCGACCTGCGCGAGTCCATCACCATCGCGGACCTCGGCGACATCTTCACGATCCCGGCGAACATCGAGAAGACGTTCGACCAGATCTCCAAGGCGGTCGCCCACGTCTACGCCTCGGGCGCGTTCCCGGTCGTGCTCGGCGGCGACCACTCCATCGGCTACCCCACGGTCCGCGGCGTCGCCCAGCACATGACCGGCAACCTCGGCATCATCCACTTCGACCGGCACGTCGACACCCAGGAGACCGACCTCGACGAGCGGATGCACACCACCCCGTGGTTCCACGCCACCGACCTGCCGAACGTGCCGCCGAAGAACCTGGTGCAGATCGGCATCGGCGGCTGGCAGGCGCCCCGCCCGGGCGTCAAGGTCGGCCGGGAGCGGGGCACCACCATCATGACCGTCACCGACTGCGTGGAGATGGGCATCGAGGCCGCCGCGGAGCGGGCCCTGGAGGTCGCGTGGGACGGCGCCGACGCCGTCTGGCTGTCCTTCGACGTCGACTGTCTCGACGCCGCGTTCGTGCCCGGCACCGGCTGGCCCGAGCCCGGTGGGTTCCTGCCCCGCGAGGTGCTCAAGTTCATCCAGCTGATCGCCGAGCGCCCACTCGCCGGCATCGAGATCGTGGAGTGCTCGCCGCCCTACGACAACGCCGAGATCACCTCGCTCATCGCGACCCGCGTCATCTGCGACACCCTCGGCTGCCTGGTGCGCGCCGGCCACCTTCCCAGGAGGACCTCATGAAGCGCCGTTCGTTCCTGACCGCGGTCGCGGGGGCCACGCTCCTCGCGGCGTGCGGCGACGACCCGTCCGAATCCGCGGGGCAGAGCATCACGCTGGGATTCAGCGCCTGGCCCGGCTGGTTCCCGTGGCAGGTCGCCCAGGAGAAGGGCCTGTTCGCGAAGAACGGCGTCACGGTCGAGCTGAAGTACTTCGACAGCTACACCGACAGCCTCAACGCACTCGCCACCGGCAACCTGACCTGCAACAGCCAGACCCTCAACGACACGCTGTCGTCGGTGTCCGGCGGCTCCAAGCAGACCATCGTGCTGCTCAACGACAACTCGACCGGCAACGACCAGATCATCGCCGCGCCGGGTATCCGCTCCGTGGCGGACCTCAAAGGCAAGAAGGTCGCCGCCGAACAGGGCACCGTCGATCACTACCTGCTGCTGCTCGCGCTGGAGAAGGCGGGCCTCACCGAGAAGGACGTCACGTTCACGCCGCTGCTCACCGACGCCGCCGCGGCCGCCTTCGTGGCCGGGCAGGTCGACGCGGTCGGCGTCTTCGCCCCGTTCACCACCACGGCCCTCGCCCGCGCCGGCAGCACGGCGATCACCACGTCGAAGGACTTCCCGGGCGCGATCCCCGACGCGCTGTCGTTCCAGTCGCAGTTCGTCGCGGACCACCCCGGCGAGGTGCAGAAGGTCGTGCAGACCTGGTTCGACACCACCGCCTGGATCAAGGCCAACCCGGCGGAGGCGGTGAGCATCATGGCGAAGAAGGGCGGCGTCTCCGACGAGGACTACAAGACCTACGACGCCGGCACCACCATCTTCACCAAGGAGCAGAACATCGAGGCGTTCACGCCCGGCACGGACGCCGCGCACCTCGACTTCCAGGCCGGCAGGATCGCCGAGTTCCTGGTGAGCACCAAGCTCGTGGAGACGAAGCCACCGCTCGACGGGCTCTTCGAGCCGAAGTTCGTGAAGGCCGTGCAGTGACGATGACCGCCCCCAGGACTGTGCGGTCCTGGGGGCCGTTGCCCCGGCGCAAGCCCGTCCGGCCGCCCAGGGCGGTGTTCGCGATCCGCGCGCCGCTGTCCGGCCGGACGAGACTCGTGCTGGTCACGGTGTCGGTGCTGCTGCCGGTCGTGGTCTGGCTCGCCCTCGGCGTCACCGGCGCGGTGCCGGCCCGCTACCTGCCCGGCCTGGTGAAGGTCTGGCAGGCGGGCGCCGACATGGCGGCGAGCGGGCAGCTGTGGACCGACACCTGGGCCACCGTCCAGCGGGTCGTCTACGGCTTCGGCCTCGCGGTGCTCGTCTCGGTGCCGCTCGGCGTGGCCATGGGCAGCTTCGCCGCGGCGAGCGCCCTGCTGGAGCCGCTGAGCGGGCTGCTGCGCTACCTGCCGGCCGCCGCGTTCACCCCGCTGCTGCTCATCTGGCTCGGCATCGACGAGTCGCCGAAGATAGCGCTCATCTTCATCGGCACGGTGTTCTTCAACATGCTGATGACGGCGGACGTCGTACGGCTGGTGCCGCGCGACTTCGTGGACGTCGCGGCCACGCTGGGCGCCAGGCGGCGGGAGGTGCTGTGGAAGGTGATCCTGCCGCACTCGCTGCCGGGGATGATCGACGCGGTGCGGGTCAACTTCGCCGCCGCGTGGAACCTGGTCGTCGTCGCCGAGCTGGTGAACAGCGACACCGGCCTGGGCAAGCGCATCCTGCTCGCCCAGCGCTTCACCCAGACCGACAAGATCTTCGCGATCCTCGTCGTCATCGCGGTCGCGGGCGTGCTCACCGACGTGCTGCTCCGCCTGGCCCGCAACCGGATCGGCAGGTGGACGTGATGCTGGCGCTGGACGGCGTGGGCCGGACCTTCGGCGCGAAGGTCGCCCTCGACGACGTCACGATGACGGTGGACCGCGGCGAGTTCGTGTGCGTGGTCGGCGCCAGCGGCTCCGGCAAGTCGACGCTGCTGTCGATCGTCGCCGGCCTGGTGGCGCCGTCCGGCGGTGCCGTCACGCTGGACGGCGTGCCGGTCGTCGGACCGGGGCCGGAGCGCGGCCTGGTCTGCCAGTCCGGCGCCGTCTACCCGTGGCGCACGGTGGAGCGCAACATCGCCTTCGGCCTGGAGCTGCTCAAGCTGTCCCGGGCCGAGCGGAAGGCGCGGGTCGACTGGTACCTCGCCGAGACGGGCCTTGCGCCCTACCGCCGGGCGCTGCCGAAGCAGCTGTCCGGCGGGCAGCGGCAGCGGGTCGCGATCGCCCGCGCGCTCGCCTGCGAGCCGGCGGTCCTGCTGCTGGACGAGCCGTTCGGCGCGCTGGACGTGCAGACGAAGGAGGACATGCAGGTCTTCCTGCGCGAGGTGTGGCGCGACACGGGCACGACGGTGCTCATGGTCACCCACGACGTGGAGGAGGCGGTGTTCCTCGGCGGCCGGGTCGCGGTCCTGGCCAGCGACCCCGGCCGGGTCGCCGCGGACGTCGCCGTCGACCTGCCCGCCGACCGTGACCTGACGGTGAAGCGCACGCCGGAGTTCCTCGCCCTGCGGGCCCGGGTCGAGGACCTGGTCCGCTCCTTCCACCGGGGGGTCAGCGGCCGTATGTAGCGAGCGCCCGCAGCAGCGCCGGTTCCGGTTCCTCGCCGGGGTACCGCCCGAGCTCCGCCTCCAGGAACGGCAGCAGCCTCGGATCGCCGGTCCCGGCGGCGAGCGCGCACAACGCCTCGAAGATGATGAGCTGGTCCGCGTGCTCGTCCGGGTCGCTCAGGTGCCGCAGCAGCTGCGACATCGCCCGCTCGTCGCCGCGCACCGCCAGCCCGTGCACCGCTTCGGCGAGGGTGTCGGGGTCGTCGTCGCCGAGGCGGGCGGCGAGCGCGTCGCGCAGCTCCGGGAAGTCGGCGTCGCTCTGCCGGGCCAGGCCGAACGTCGCCCAGTCGCGCACGTCCACCTCCGGGTCCGCGGACAGCTCGATGAGCGCGTCGAGCGCTGCCCGGGACTCGCGCCCCAGCAGCCCGGCGACGACCCCGCCGCGGACGTCGGGATCGGGGTGGGCGCGCAGCCGGACCAGCGGCGCGACGCTGTCCTCGCCGGCCATGTGCCCGAGAGTGACCGCGAGGGACCGCAGCACCGCCGGATCCTCCTCGTGCTCGATCATCGCGAGCAGCAGCGCCGTCGCCTCGTCGCGGAACGGCCCGTCGGCGGCGCCGCGGCCGGGCGGGCCTGCGGGCTCACCGGCCGCGGCGGGCGTGCCGGGCCGGGCGCCGAGCTGTCCGAGGACGTCGGCGGCCAGCTCGCGGTGCGCCGGTCGCGGGTCGCGGCCGAGCCGTCCCGCGATGCCGAGCGCCTCCCGCCCGCCGTGGAGGTGCAGGTGCGTGACGAGGTCGTGGCGGCGCCACTCCTCGGCGCCCAGGGCTTCGGAGAACGCCTCCTCGACTCGCATACCGGCCATCGTCGCCGCCGGCCCGCCCTCGGGCAACCCGCTTACGGCACGGGGTCCTTGGTGCCGCGCGGCGTCGACGGGTTGCACCGGCGGATGCGGGCCGCGGTCAGCCGGGACCCCTCGACGAGCCCGTACCGCTGCACCGCCTGCAGGCCGTAGTTGCTGCAGGTGGGGATCTGCCGGCACTGGGTCGGCAGGTGCGGCGACAGGTAGCGCTGGTAGCCCTTGATCGCCGCCACGCCGGCCCGGCCGGGTCCGGTCGTGGCCCGGCGGGGCGCCTTCCGTGGTGCGGCGACCGCCATCAGGCTCAGCAGCGAGCCGAGCATGAACGGGTTGCAGTCGCAGCTGTCGCACGGGTCGCAGTCGCCGCCGTCGCCGCTGTCGCGCCGGCGCTGCCGGCCCTGCTGCTGTTGCTGTTGTTGCTGCTGGTGCCGCCGCTGCTGCCTGCGCCGGCGGCGCCGGTCCAGCCAGACCGCCAGCAGGTCACCGATGCCCATTCGCGCCATGTGCGGCATTGTGTGGCCGATCGGCCACGCGATCAAGGACCGGTCGCGTTTCCTACACAAGGAAACGCACCCGGATGGCCGACTTCGTTCGGGCGGCCGGGAATGTCCGGACAGTCCCGGACACCCGAACGAAGTCGAACAACCGAGTGCGTCGATGCTGTGCGAGCTGTGTGGGGTGGCCGGCCCGCGGGGCTGATCCGCGGGCCGGCGCTGTCGACCACACCGTCAGGAGCTGGGGTCTCAGCCGGCCGCGATGGCCGGGCCGCCGTCGGTGTGCAGCTCGGTCGCCGAGGCGAACGCGCTGTCCAGGCGGGCCTGCAGCGCCTCGAGCTCCGAGTACTCCGAGCTGTGCGCCGACTCGCTGCCCTCGGCCGCGAAGACGTGGTCGGACTCGGCCGCGCTGTGGTCGTAGGACGTGAAGTCCGACTCCTCGTAGTGGGCGCCGTTCGGGTTGGTGTACTCGACGTGGTGGCCCTGGTCGAAGCTGGTGGACTCGGCCGCGGCGTGGTCCTGCTCGTAGACGTTGAACTGGTTGTTGTAGTCCGACTCGCTGGCGTTGACCTGGTGCAGCTGGTCCAGCGCCTCGTGGTTCTCGCCGGTCTCGACGTGACCGTAGTCGGTGCCGCCGTCGTACCCGCCGTCGTACTCGCTCATTTGGTGCTCCTTCTGGTGTGGGAAGTTCTTCGGTGTGGCCTTGCGATGCATATGACGTTACGGCCGGCCGCACTTCCCTGAATCCCAGAAACGTGCCACCGTCACGCGGCCCGCACGGCCTCGGCGGTCGCGGCGTCGGCCGGGAAGAACGACTCGATGGCGAGCTCCGCGACGGTCACGTCCATCGGCGAGCCGAACACCGCCGTGATGCTGAAGAAGCGCAGCTCGACGCCGTCCTGGCGGATCCGCAGCGGCACCACGACGTCGTGCGCGGCGGGCGCCGGGGCGGACCCGCCCGGATACGCCGAAAGCTCCGCGAGCAGGTCGGCCAGCGCGGGGTCGCCGGTGGTGCGGGCCTGCCGGTCGAGGCGCCCCAGCAGGTGCGCCCGCCACTCGCCGAGGTTGACGATGCGCGGCGCGAGCCCCTCCGGGTGCAGGGACAGGCGCAGCACGTTGACCGGCGGCTCCAGCAGGGCCGGCGCCACGCCCGCGGTCAGCCGCGCGACCGGCGCGTTGGCGTCGAGCATGTCCCACCGCCGGTCCACCACCACGGCGGGGAAGGGCTCGTGCCCGGCGAGGACCTGCCGCAGCGACGCCCGCACCGCCCGCAGCTGCGGCGCGTCCAGGCCGCCTTCCGGATACGCGGGCGCGAAACCGCCGGCGAGCAGCAGCGCGTTGCGCTCCCGCAGCGGCACGTCCAGCTGCTCGGTGAGGCGCAGGATCATCGCGCTGGTCGGCTTGGAGCGGCCCGTCTCCACGAAGCTCAGGTGCCGGGTCGAGATCTCCGCCTGGATCGACAGCTCCAGCTGGCTGAGCCGGCGCCGCTCCCGCCACTCGCGCAAAAGTACCCCGACCGGTTGCGTCATGCGCGAATCGTAGAAGCGGGCGGGAAGCGCTGCCATTACCTCGCAGGGAATCGACCCGCGGCGCCCGCGGCGGCAGGCTGAGCGGCATGAGCGAATACGAGAGCGTCGTGCGGCGGTACATCGAGGTGTGGAACGAGACGGACCCGGCCGCCCGGCGGGCGGCGATCGACGCGCTGTTCACCGAGGACGTGCGGTTCGTCGACCCGATGGCCGCCGTGCGCGGCCAGGCGGAGGTCGACGCGATGATCGGCGGCGTGCAGGCGAGCTTCCCCGGCTTCGTGATCACCCCGCTCGGGGCGGTCGACGGCCACCACGACCAGGCGCGCTTCGGCTGGGAGATGGGCCTGCCGGGTCAGGAGGCGCCGGTCGCCGGCTTCGACGTGGTCACGCTGGCCGCCGACGGCCGCGTCGAGCAGGTCCTGGGCTTCCTGGACCGGGTGCCCGCCCAGGTCTGAGCGGACCGTGCGGCGCCGCCCGTGGGAGCAGGGCGTCGCCGGGCGCGCCCTGCTCGTCAGGCGGTCGTCGCGGAGGCGCGCAGGCAGCGCAGGCCGGAGTAGACCATCCACACCGGTGTGGCGGTGGTGACGGCGGCCGAGGCGAGGTCCAGTGCGGAGAAGTCGCCGGTCGTCGTGGTGTGCCAGGCGGGGCTGAGCAGCGACAGGGCCGCCCCGCCGAGCATGAAGAACGCGCACACGCCGATCGCCGCGATCCCCGTCGCGCGGACGAAGCCGCTGCCCACGCTGACGTAGCGGCTGCCGACCCCGCAGGCGACCGCGGCGAGCACGCCGAGGACGACGACGCTGTAGCCGGCGTAGTCGACGGTCTGGGCCAGAAATGCATAGCCCCGGCTGGGCTGCCAGGTCCAGCCGGTCGCCGCGGACCGCCAGGCGATCTCCGACATCACCTGCTGCGCGGCGATGGCACCGGCGACGAAGAGCGCGGTCCGGCGGCCCTGCAGCAGCGCCAGCTCCCGCTGGTAGTCGTCGGCGAGCTCGCGCACCGTGCCGAACTCGTCGACGGCCATCCGCGCCGCGTCGGCGGCGTCGTGGCCGGTCTCCTCGTAGTGCGCGGCGGCGTCGTGCAGGCTGTCGCGCACCTCGGTCAGCAGGTCGCGTTTCGCGGCCCGGGGACCGCGCAGCGCGGCGCCGAGGGAGGTCACGTAGGCGTCGATAACCACCCGCTCAGTATCGCCGAGGGGTCGATCGCGCGATTGGGGGTTGTCCCTGAGGTTTTCCCCGATGTGGCGACCGCCGTCAGCAGCCAAGCTACATGTAGCAAAGCTACGCATGACGGTGAAGGGGACGACGGTGCGCAAGTGGCTTCTCGGCGGGCTCGGCCTGCTGCTCGTGCTCTGCGGGGGCGGTGTGGCGGCGGTGACCTGGGTCCTGACCCGATCGGCCGTGGACACCGTCGGCAAGGTGGCCTTCGACCGGCCGCTCAAGGTCCCGCCCCTCGCGGAGTCGGCCGTCGACGCCGGCGGGACCCGGGTCTTCGACCTCACCGCGCAGCCCGGCGACAGCGACCTCGGCCACGGCACCACCCGCACGTGGGGCTACAACGGCGCCTACCTCGGCCCGACCCTGCGGGCGAAGCGCGGCGAGCGGGTCGCCGTCAACATCCACAACCGGCTCAACGAGCGCACGACCGTGCACTGGCACGGCATGCACCTGCCGGCGAAGGTCGACGGCGGCCCGCACCACCCGATCCAGCCCGGCGGCGACTACCAGGCGGCGTGGACGGTCGACCAGCCGGCGGCGACGCTGTGGTACCACCCGCACCCGAGCGACCTCACCGAGCGGCAGGTCTACCGCGGCCTCGCCGGCCTGTTCCTCGTCGACGACGGCCAGGAGCCGGCGGGGCTGCCGCACGAGTACGGCGTCGACGACGTCCCGGTCGTGGTGCAGGACAAGCAGTTCGACGGCGGTCAGCTGAGCATGAGCGACCGGTTCGCCAGCGACGTCGGCATCCTCGGCGACGAGATCCTCGTCAACGGCACCCCGGGCCCGTTCCTGGACGTGCGCAGCACCCTGGTCCGGCTCCGGTTGCTCAACGCCTCGACGGCGCGGGTGTACGACTTCGCGATGTCCGACGGCCGTCCCCTGACGATGATCGGCTCGGACGGAGGGCTTCTCGCCGCGCCGTACCGGACCGGTCACGTGCGCCTGTCGGTGGGGGAGCGGGCCGAGGTCGTCGTCGAGATGCGCCCGGGGGAGACGGTCGAGCTGCGCAGCCTGCCGTCCGGCGTCGGCCGGTTCCACGGCGGCCGGGACACCTTCGACGTGCTGCAGCTGCGGGCGGCCGCCGACCTGAAGGCCGCGACGCTGCCCGGCACGCTCGCCGACGTCCCGAGACTCGACCCGAAGCTGGCCGCCAGGCAGCGGACGTTCACCTTCCAGGGGCGGGGGATCAACGACGACGGGATGGACATGGACCGCGTCGACGCCGTCGTCGTCAAGAACACCGTCGAGGTCTGGAACGTCGCCAACGGTCACGACACCCCGCACAGCTTCCACATCCACGACGTGCAGTTCCAGGTGGTGACGGTCGACGGCGGCGCGCCCCCGCCGGAGCTCGGCGGCTGGAAGGACACCCTGTTCCTGGAGCCGCGCAGGAAGTACTCGGTCATCGCCAGGTTCGCCGACTACGCCGACCCGACGACCGCGTACATGTTCCACTGCCACGTCCTGCGGCACGAGGACGAGGGGATGATGGGCCAGTTCGTGGTCGTCGAACGCGAAGGCGACCGGCCGAGGCTGGGCCACAACTAAGGCGTGTCGGCAGGACAGGCGGCAGGACCGGCGAGGTGCCGGGCCCCCCGTGGCGGCGCGGGGCCCGGCACGTCTCGCAGGCGCGTCCGTCGTCCCCGTGTGCGCCGCCGCCCGCACCGTGATGACGGGCGGGCGTCGGCGGCAACCCAACGAGAGCCGCTCTGTGACGGGCATGACACATGGATCACCGCTCCCATGTCAAGAGCTATGCGGACCTGTGGTGTCGTGGATCACCGTGGCGGGCCCAGGTGGCGTCGCAGCGCGACCGGAAGATCCCCCTCTGTGCCCGTCCAGGCGGTGTAACCGTCGGGCCGGACGAGGACAAAACGGTCAGCCACCGCGTGCACGAGACGATCCGTGTACCCGTCCGGGACCGACGGTCCGGTCAGCACGTGCCGGCCCGCCCGCAGCAGCTCGTACATCCGCGAACCCTGGGCGAGGAGCACGTCCGGCTGCCGGGGCGCGTCCGGGTAGTCGATGCCGATGCCGGACACCGTGCCGGCGGCCCTGCGCATGACGGCCGGCACCCGCAGCAGCGCCCCGCCGAGCAGGTTGCGCCCGGTCCGCGCGGCCCGCGAGTGCAGCATCGCGAGGCGGATCAGGCCGCCGCTGCTGCGCAGCACCAGCTGGCCGACCGGGTGGCGCTCGCGGTCGTACGAGTCGAGCAGGCCGGCCGGGGCCCAGCCCTGTGCGACGGCGGCGAGCTTCCAGCTCAGGTTGGCGGCGTCCTGCAGGCCGGTGTTCATGCCCTGCCCGCCGGCCGGGGAGTGCACGTGCGCGGCGTCGCCGGCGAGGAAGACGTTGCCCTTGCGGTACGCCGGCACCTGCCGCTCGTCGCTGTGGAAGCGCGACAGGAACCGCGCGTCGCGCATGCCGAAGTCGGTGCCGAGCGCCCGCAGGGTCACGGCGCGGACCTCGTCGAGCGTGAGCGGCGCGGTGTCGGGCTGCTGGGCGAGCCGGTCCCAGGCGAAGATCCGGAACCAGCCGTCGCCGAACGGCGCGACGAAGGCGAACGCGTCGCCCACGGCGTTGACCGCGAGGACGTCCTCGGGCGCGTCGGTGAGCCGCACGTCGGCGAGCATGATCGAGCGCAGCACCGCCCTGCCGGGGAACGGCATGCCGATCGCCTCGCGCACCGCGCTGTGCGCGCCGTCGGTGCCCACGACGACGTCGGCCTCGTAGGCCTCCTCGCCCGCCAGGGCGGCGCCGTCGCGCAGGCCGGTGACCGTCACGCCGCGCACGATGCGTGCGCCCCGGTCGAGCGCGCGCCGCTCCAGCAGCCGCTCCACGTGGTACTGCGGGGTGATGAGCAGGTAGGGGAAGCGGGTCCGCAGCACCCCGAGGTCCACCCTGACGCGGTTGAACAGCCGCAGCTTCGACACGACGGTCCCGGTGGTGAGGAGCTCGTCGGCGAGGCCGCGGGCGTCCAGCATCTCCAACGTCCGGGCGTGCACGCCGAACGCCCTGGTCAGGTTCGACTCGCCGGCGCGCCGCTCCAGGACGGTCACCTCGACACCCGCGGCGGCGAGGTCCCCGGCGAGCAGCAGTCCGGTCGGCCCGGCGCCAACGACGACGGTCTTCATGGCATCCTCCTCGAGGTTTGCCAACAACTGTTGGCCAACACATGTTGACCCCGTCGCCGAGGTCATGTCAACGGGTGATGAAATGTGTCCCGGGACGTGAGCGGTAACATCCAGGGTCTTGACTGGCTGGGGTGGCGCCACGAATGCTGACCGCATTGCCCGCCAGCAATCTAGGAGTTCCAAACATGGTCAAGTTCCGTCTGCCAGCGCTGTTAGCGCTAACATTGACGGCTGTAGTGGCGGTCGTCACCCCCGCCTTCGCCGCCACCGCGACGCTCACCGTCGACGCCGGGCACACCACCACCGCCGTCGGGCCCTACCAGTTCGGCCACATCATCGAGGACATCAACCACTCGATGGAGGGCGGCCTGCTCGCCAACGTGGTCCGCAACAGCACCATGAAGGAGGGCAACGCCAACCCGCCCTCCTCCTGGTCGCTGGTCACCGCCGGGGGCGGCAGCGGCTCCATCGCCGCCGACACCGCCGGCCCGCTCAACGCCGCCAACCAGCGCGCGCTGCGGCTCAGCGTCACCGGCAACGCCCCCGGGCAGCGGGTCGGCGCGGCGAACGCCGGCTTCTACGGCATCGGCGTGCGCCCGTCGACCACCTACAAGGTCGAGTTCTGGGCGCGGGCCACCGCCGGCTTCACCGGCCCGCTCACGGTGACCGTCGAGAGCACCGGCGGCGCCGTTCACGCTACGTCGACCGTGTCCGGCCTCGGCACCGGCTGGCAGCGGTTCACCACCACGCTCACCACCGGTCCGGGCGCGCCGGTGTCGACCGCCAACCGCTTCGTCATCGCCGCCAACGGCGTCGGCGCCGGGCAGTCCGTCTGGCTCAACGTCGTGCAGGCGATCGGCCCCACGTTCCAGCAGACCGGCAACCTGCGCCGCGACCTGGAGCAGCTGATGGCCGACACCAGGCCGGGCTTCTTCCGGGTGCCGGGCGGCAACTACCTCGAGGGCGCCGTCATCGCCAACCGCTTCGCCTGGAAGAACACCATCGGCCCGGTCGAGCAGCGCGCCGGGCACCAGAACGACGCCTGGGGCTACTGGTCCACCGACCAGTTCGGCCTGCTCAACTACCTGCAGATGGCCGAGCAGGCCGGCGCGGAGCCGATGCTCGGGGTCTTCGCCGGGTACACGCTCAACGGCAGCGTCACCCCGCAGAGCGAGATGCAGCAGTACGTCCAGGAGGCGCTGGACGAGATCGAGTACATCACCGGCGGCACCGGCACCACGTGGGGCGCCCGGCGCGCCGCCGACGGGCACCCGGCGCCGTTCCCGCTGCGCTACGTCGAGATCGGCAACGAGGACTGGTTCGACCGGACCGACAGCTACAACGCCTACCGCTACCCGATGCTGTACGACGCCATCAAGGCCCGCTACCCGCAGCTGCAGATCATCGCGACCCGGGCGGTCACCAGCCGGCCGATGGACGTCATCGACGACCACTACTACAACAACGACCCCGACGCGTTCGCCGCCCTCGCCACCCGCTACGACGGCGCCGACCGCAACGGCCCGAAGGTCCTCGTCGGCGAGTACGGCGTGACCAACGGCAGCTCGACCAACCCGACCGGCACCCTGTCCGGCGCCCTGGCCGAGGCCGCCTTCATGACCGGCCTGGTGCGCAACGCGGACCTGGTCATGGGCGCCGCCTACGCCCCGGCGCTCACCTCCGTGGACAACTGGCAGTGGTCGTCGAACCTGATCGGCTTCAACGCCGTCAGCTCCTACGGCTCGCCGTCCTACCACGTGCAGAAGATGTTCGGCACCAACATCGGCGACCACGTCGTGCCCACCGCGCTCAGCGGCGGCACGGGCATCTCCCACGTCGCGACGCGGAGCACCGACGGCACCCTGTACGTCACCGTCGTCAACCGCTCCGGCGCCGCCGTGGACACCGCCGTCGGCATCACGGGAGCCGCGAGCGTCGGCGGCACCGCGACCGTCACGACCCTCACCGGCGACCCCGCCGCCCGCAACTCCATCACCAACCCGTCGGCGATCGCGCCGACCGTGACGTCCCGCGCCGCCGGGGCGAGCTTCACGCACACCTTCCCGGCGAACTCCGTCACCGTCATCCGGCTGTCGACGACCGGCGGCGCCACCCCGCTGCTCCCCGTCGGGCAGGGCGTCTCGCTGCGGGCCACCACGCCCGGCTACACCGACCGCTCCCTGCGCCACCAGAACAACCTCGCGGTCACCTCGGTCGTCGGCACGGCAAGCCCGGTCACGGACAAGCTCGACGCGTCCTTCGTGCTGCGGCCCGGCCTGGCGAGCGCGGCCTGCTACTCGCTGGAGTCGCGGAACTTCCCGGGCCAGTACCTGCGGCACCAGGCGTACCGGGTCCGCCTGGCGCCGGGCGACGGCTCCCCGCTCTTCGCCGCCGACGCCACGTTCTGCGCCGCCGACGGCAACGCCGGGGAAGGGATCTCGCTGCGGTCGTACAACTTCCCGGCGCGCTTCCTGCGGCACTACAACTCCGAGGTCTGGATCGCCTCGAACGGCGGGCCGTCCGCCTACGACAGCGCGACGAACTGGGCCGCCGACACCACCTGGCGGATCGGCAGCCCCTGGTTCCGCAGCGACGTCACCGTCCCGGCCGGCCCGCACTCGCTGCGGGCGACCACGCCCGGCTTCACCGACCGGTACGCGCGGCACCGGTCCGGGCTGGGGATCCTGAGCCAGGTCAGCGCCTCCTCGCCGGTGCTGGACCGGCAGGACGCCACGTTCAACGTGGTGCCCGGCCTGGCCGACAACACGTGCTACTCCTTCGAGTCGCGCAACTTCCCCGGGCAGTACCTGCGTCACAACGACTACCGGATCAAGCTCGCGGCCGGCGACGGCTCCGCGGTCTTCGCCGCCGACGCGACCTTCTGCGCCAAGGCGGGGACCCGGTTCCAGTCGTTCAACTTCCCGGACATGTATCTGCGGCACTACAACAGCGAGCTCTGGATCGCCTCCAACGGCGGTGCCCGGCCGTCGGACAACCCGGCCAACTACGTGGCGGACACCACGTGGGTGGTGGAGGCGCCGCTGGGTTGACTTGAAGTGCTGTTGAAGTAGCACCGTAGCGAGGTGCAGAAACGCAACGCGCTCACGGTCGGCATGGTCACGCTGGTCACGTTCGTCGCCTTCGAGGCGGTGGCCGTGACGGCCGCCATGCCGACCGTCGCGCAGGCCCTCGACGGCCTCGCGTTCTACGGCTTCGCGTTCGGCGGGCCCTTCGCCACCGGGATCGTGGCGACCGTCGCCGCCGGCACCTGGTGCGACCGCCGCGGCCCGGCCGGGCCGATCCTCACCGGCGTCGTGCTGTTCTGCCTCGGCCTGCTCGGCGCCGGACTCGCCCAGGACATCTGGACCCTCGTCGCCGGCCGCCTCCTGCAGGGTTTCGGCGGCGGGCTCATCACCGTCGCGCTCTACGTCGTCGTCGGCCGCGCGTACCCCGCCTCGGCGCATCCGCGCGTGTTCTCGGCGCTGTCCGCGGCGTGGGTGCTGCCCGCCGTCGTCGGCCCGGCCGTCGCCGGGCTCATCGTCGAGCACCTCGGCTGGCGCTGGGTCTTCCTGCTCATCGCGATCGCGACCCTGCCGGTCGCCGCCGTCATCAGCCCGTACGTGCGCCCGATCGGCGGCTCGGCCGGGACCCCGCCCAACGCCCGCATGCCGTGGGCGCTCGGCGTCGCGGCGGGTGTGGTGCTGCTGCACTGGGGCGGCCAGCGCAGCGGGCTCGGCGGCCTGCCGCTGGTCGCCGCGGGCCTGGCGGTGGTCGCCGTGTGCGGCCCGCGGCTGCTGCCGGCGGGCACGTTCACCGCCCGGCGCGGCCTGCCGAGCGTCATCCTCGTGCGGGGGCTCGCCGGCGCCGCGTTCATGCAGGCGGACGTCTTCATCCCACTGCTGCTCACCCGCGAGCGCGGCCTCACCCCGTCGCTCGCCGGGCTCACCCTCACCGCCGGGGCGCTGCTGTGGTCCGCCGGCTCCTGGATCCAGGCCCGGCAGGGGCAGCGCTTCACCCCGGCGGCCCGGCTGCGGACCGGCCTGACCGCCATCGCCCTCGGCGTGCTGTCGGCGGTCGCGCTCGTCGCCCCGGCGGTGCCCGTCGCGGTGGTCGTCGCCGGCTGGTGCGTCGCCGGCTTCGGCATGGGCCTGGCCTCCCCGACGGTGTCGGCGCTGGTCCTGCAGCTCTCCGCGCCCGACGAGCAGGGCGTCAACAGCTCGGCGCTGTCGGTCGCCGACTCGCTGCTGACCACGGTGGTGCTCGCCGTCGGCGGGTCGGTGTTCGCGGTCCTGGTCACCGCCGGGCCGGTCGCCTACCTGGCGGCCTTCCTGATCGCCCTGCTGCCGGCCGTCGCGGGGGCGCTGCTCGCGGGCCGGGTGGCACCCGCCGTTCCCGCGACCGCCCTGGTCCCCGTCGGCGAGCCGGCCCGCTGACCCAGCGGGTGGCGCCGTTGCGCCGCCGCCGGGACGGTAGCGTCGAGCGCATGACCCGCCCGATCCGCGCCCTGACCCACGTCGAGGCGCAGGCCCGAGCCGCCCTCATCCGAGTCGGGGGATACGAGGTCGCCCTCGACGTCACCGCCCCCGCCACCTTCGTCTCCAGCACCGTCGTGGACTTCGCCTGCACGGCGCCCGGTGCCGGGACCTTCGTCGAGCTGAAGGACGCCCGGCCGGACCGGATCGTCCTCAATGGACGGCCGCTCGACCCGGCGACCCTGGAGGGCAACCGGCTGCCGCTGCCCGGGCTGCTCGCCGCCAACCGGCTCGAGGTGACGTTCACCGCGGACTACTCACACTCCGGGGAAGGGCTGCACCGGCACGTCGACCCGGAGGACGGCGAGGTGTACCTCTCCGGCCAGGCGCCCCTCGACGAGGCGCAGCGGATCTTCGCCTGCTTCGACCAGCCCGACCTGAAGGCGCCGATCACCCTCACCGTCACCGCCCCTCCACAGTGGATCGTCAGGGGCAACGCGCCGCTGGCCCGGGCCCGCGACGGGCGGTGGGAGTTCGCGCCGACGCCGCCGCTCGCGCCGTACCTCTTCACCGTGCTCGCCGGGCCGTGGCACGAGCGCGGGGCCGAACACGACGGCATCGCGCTGGGCCTGCTCTGCCGGCGGTCGCTCGCGCCCCACCTGGACGCCGACGCGGCCGAGCTGTTCGCCGCGACGGCCGCGAGCTTCGACCGCTACCACGAGCTCTTCGGCGTGCGGTACCCCTTCGGCAAGTACGACCAGGCCTTCGTCCCGGACCTGGCGGGCGGCGCGGTGGAGAACCCCGGCCTGGTGACCTACCGCGAGGAGTTCCTGTTCCGGACCAGTTCCGGCGCGGGGGCCACCGACTACGAGCGGCTGCGCCGGTTCGTGGTCATGGCGCACGAGATGGCGCACATGTGGTTCGGCGACCTCGTGACCCTGCGGTGGTGGGACGACATCTGGCTCAACGAGGCGTTCGCGGAGCTGATGGGCTGGCGCGTCGCCGCCGAGACGGGCCGCTACCCGGCCGCCGCGGCCGACTTCGTGCTGTGGCGCAAGCGCTGGGGCATGCTCGCCGACCAGCGGCCCTCCACCCACCCGGTCGCCCCGTCGGGTGTCGCCGACACCACCGCCGCGTTCCTCAACTTCGACGGCATCTCCTACGCCAAGGGCGCGGCCGTGCTGCGCCAGCTGTCGGTGCTGCTCGGCGACGACGTGTTCCTCGCCGGGCTGCGCGCGTACTTCGAGCGGTTCCGCTTCGGCAACGCCACCCTCGCCGACTTCCTCGCCGTCCTCGGGTCGTCGGCCGGCGTGGACCTGACCGGCTGGGCCTCCCGCTGGCTGCGCGGCACCGGCGTCAACACCCTGCGCGCCGGGCCCGGGCCCGTCGTGCACCAGACGGGTGCGCCGCTGCGGGCGCACCGCTTCCACATCGGTGTGTACGACCGGCGCGGCGCCCTCGTCCACCGGGCCCCCGTCACCCTGGACGGCGGGTCCACCACGATCGGCGATCCGGCGCACGGCGGCGGGTCCGCCGGGCCGCCAGAAGGGTCGGTGCTGCTGCCGAACGACGGCGACGACACCTACGCGAAGCTGCGCCTCGACCCCGCGAGCCTCGCCGCGCTGCCGGCGGTGCTGCCCGCCATCGCGGACCCCCTCGCCCGGGCGCTGCTGTGGACGGCGGCGATGGACGCGACCCACGACGGCGAGCTGCCGCCCGTGGCGTTCCTGGCGCTGCTGGAAGCAGCCCTCACCGGCGAGCCGGAGACCGCCGTGCTGATCGAGGTCCTCGGCTTCGCCCGGGACGGCCTGGCGCGGCGCGGGCTCATCCCCTTCGGCCCCCTGGCGGTGGTCTGCGCCGCCGCGCTGCGGGCGGCGGCACCCGGCAGCGGGCGGCAGTTCGCGCTCGCCACCGCCATGACCACCGTCGCCGGGCCGGGGCAGGTCGCCCTGCTCCAGGACTGGCTCGCCGACGACCCCGTGTCGGTGCTGACCGGACTGGCGGCGCCCGTCCCGCATCCGCTGCTGCCGGCGGACGGGCTCGCCGGCCTCGTCGTCACCCAGGACCTGCGATGGGAGGTGCTCGGCCGGCTGGTCGCGCTCGGCGCCGCCGGCGAGCGCGACATCGCCGCCGAGGAGCGGCGCGACCCCAGCAGCCGGGGCGCAGAGCACGCCGCCAGGTGCCGGGCCGCGGTCCCCGACCCGGCCGCGAAGGCCGAGGCGTGGGAGCGGATCGTGCGCGACGAGCGGCCCCGGCTCGCCCTGGCCGCGGCCACCGGCTTCTGGCAGCCCGGGCAGGAGCAGCTGACCGACCCGTACGCCGGCCGCTTCTTCGCCGACGCGCCCGGCATGGTCGCCGGGCGCTACCAGCTGTTCGCGATGACGCTGGTCCGGCAGGCCTTCCCGCGCTACGCCCCGGGCTCCCTGCGGCTCGCCGAGGACCTGCTCGCGCGGGAGGACCTCGACCCGGTCCTGCGGCGCGAGATCGGCGACGCCGCGGCCGAGCTGAAAATCTTCCGCGACCTTGTCGAAGACGGCGGGCACCGTTCGACGCGTTGGTAGAGACTGCCGTCCGATGAATGAGGAGAGTTCCGCGATGCGCTACATGCTGATGCACAAGGTCAACGACGCCGACCCCGCCGCCTGGTCGCCGACCCCGGAGTTCCTGGGCCGCATGGGCGGGTTCATGACCGAGGTCAACAACGCCGGCGTCCTGCTCGCCGCCGAGGGGCTGGCGCCGAGCTCGGCCGGCGCGGCGGTCATCCGCGTCAAGAACGGCACGCAGACCGTCGTCGACGGCCCGTTCGCCGAGGCGAAGGAGGTCGTCGCCGGCTTCGCGATCCTCCAGGTCCGCGACCACGCCGAGGCCGTCGAGTGGGGCCGGCGCTTCGGCGCCCTGTTCGAGGACATCGAGGTCGAGATCGAGGTCCGGCGGGTCCCCGACCACGGCTGAGCCGCCGGTACGCGCCCGGCCCGCGCCGGGCGCTACCTTGGCTTCGTGACGCGAGCTGACACGCATCAGGCGATCGAGGCCGTCTGGCGGATCGAGGCGGCCAGGGTCATCGCCGGGGTCGCACGCCTGGTCGGTGACGTCGGCCTCGCCGAGGAGCTGGCCCAGGACGCCCTCCTGGCCGCGCTGGAGCAGTGGCCGGCCGAGGGCGTGCCGCGCAACCCCGGCGCCTGGCTGATGACGACCGCGAAGCGCCGCGCGATCGACCAGATCAGGCGCCGGGAGCGCTTCGAGGCGCGCATGCCGGACCTGCTGCTGCCCGACACCGTCGACGGCGAGTTCGACGCGGTGCTCGAGGACACCATCGAGGACGACCTGCTGCGGCTCGTCTTCACCGCCTGCCATCCGGTGCTCGCCCCCGAGGCCCGGGTGGCGCTGACCCTGCGGATGCTGGGCGGGCTGTCCACCGACGAGATCGCCCGCGCGTTCCTCGTGCCCAGCGCCACCGTCGGGCAGCGGATCAGCCGCGCGAAGAAGGCCCTGGCCGACGCGAAGGTGCCGTTCGAGCTGCCCACCGGCGCGGCCCGCACCGAGCGCCTCGGCTCGGTGCTGGAGGTCATCTACCTCATCTTCAACGAGGGCTACTCGGCCACCGCCGGCGACGACTGGATGCGGCCCGCGCTCTGCGAGGAGGCGATGCGCGCCGGCCGGGTCCTCGCCGGGCTCATGCCCGCCGAGCCGGAGGTGCACGGCCTCGTCGCGCTCATGGAGATCCAGGCGTCCCGCTCCGCCGCCCGCACCGGACCGTCCGGCGAGCCGATCGTCCTGCTGGAGCAGGACCGGTCACGCTGGGACCGGCTCCTCATCCGCCGCGGCCTCGCCTCCCTGGACCGGGCCGAGGAGCTCGGCGGCGGCACGTACACGCTGCAGGCCGCCATCGCCGCCTGCCACGCCCGCGCCGCGACCGCCGGGGACACCGACTGGCACCGCATCGCCGCCCTGTACGCCGAGCACCCGCCGTCGCCGATCGTCGAGCTCAACCGGGCGGTCGCGGTGGGCATGGCCGACGGCCCCGCGGCCGGGCTGGCCGTGCTGGACCCGCTGCTGCGGGAGCCGGCGCTGCGGGCGTACCACCTGCTGCCCACCGTCCGCGGGGACCTCCTGGCGAAGCTCGGCCGCCGCGACGAGGCCCGGGCCGAGTTCGAGCGGGCCGCGGCGATGACCCGCAACGAGCGCGAGCGCGCCCTGCTGCTGGACCGCGCCGCCGCCCTCTAGCCGACCCGGCCGGCCGAGACCACGGCCTCGACCAGGCGGAGCAGCTCGGCGCGGGTGTCGAGGCGGGCGTAGGCGTCCCGCAGCCGCCCCGCGCCGAGCGCGAACGACGGCTCGGTCAGCACCCGCCGGACGGCGGCGCGCAGGTCCTCGTCGTCCGGGGCCGCGGCGCGCAGCCGTACGCCGGCACCCGCGAACGCGACCCGGGCCGCGACCTCCGGCTTGTCCTCGGTGGCACCCGCGACCACGAGGGGCACGCCGTGGGCGAGCGCGGTCTGCACGCCGCCGTAGCCGCCGTTGGTGACCATCGCCGTCGTGTGCGGCAGCAGCGCCCCGTGCGGGACGAACGACGCGGCCCGCGCGTTGGCCGGCAGGGTGCCGAGGACCGAGGGGTCGGCGCCGCCGGTGGTCGCGACGACGAGGACGTCCGCGGGGGCGAGGACCCGGATCGTACGGGCGACCAGGTCGGACAGGTCGGTGTTGGCGACGGTGCCCTGCGTGACGTGCACGACCGGCCGCTCGCCGGAGGTGACGTCGGCCCACCAGGGTGGCGGGACGAAGTCCGCGGCCGGCCCGGCGTCGAGCGAGCCGACGAAACGCACCTGCGGCGGCAGGTCGGAACGCGGGTACTCGAACTGCGCCACCCCGTTCTGCAGGTGCAGGACGGGGGAGATGCCCGACAGCGGCGAGGCCGACGTCGGCGGCAGCTCCACGCGGGCGCGGATCCCCTGCCAGTGCCGCTGGACGTCGCGGAGCAGCACGTGGTCCATCAGGGCGTACAGGGCCCGGTTGCGCAGCCGGCCGGCGAACGACGCCGACGGTGGCAGCGCGGTGCCGAACGGGGCGGTGTCGCGGCTCGGGACCGGCAGCGGGCTGATCCCCACCGAGATCCAGGGGGCGCCGGTGAGCTCGTGGAAGGCGGCGGCGCCGACGAGTCCCATGTCGGCGATCAGGGCGTCGTAGTGCTGCGCGGCGTACAGCGCGTGCAGCTCGGCGACCTGCCGCGGGACGGGGTCGAGGAAGAGGTGCTTGAGATCCCACCGGATCCCCGCGAGCCCGGTGCGGCCCGCGCGGCCGGGGTGGTCGTCGCTGAACGCGTCGCCGTGCCGGTCGAGCTCGGGGTGCATCGGGACGAAGGCGGCGCCGGTGCCCGCCACCCCGTCGCGAAGGCGCAGCCCGGCGTACCAGTCCACGGCGTGACCCGCGTCGACGAGCGCGCGGGCGATGGGCTTGAGCGGGTTCGTGTGTCCGGCGCTGGGCATGGACGCGAACAGGAAACGGGCCATGCCGGACAGCACGAAGGGGCCGGCACCGTGGTTCGGTGCCGGCCCTGTCGCATACCTAACGCACTAGCAGTGGCCGAGGTCCTCCCAGTTGGCGGTCCAACCCGGCTCCGAACCCTGGGTCCACCACTTGGCGCGCCACAGGTGCTTGCCCTGGCCCGACGCCGGGCCGTTGGGGTCGCCGTACTTGCTCTTCTCGTGCTTGACCGTCTGACCCGTCGTGTACGTCGCGCCGATCGACCACTCCGGGGCGGCCGCGCAACTGGTGGCCGGCGGGGTGGACGGGGTCGGCGAGGCCGACGGCGACTTCGACGGCGACGTCGACGGCTGCGGCGACGCCGAACCGCTCGGCGTCACGCAGGGGCCCGCCGAGTCGACGGTGTCGGTGAACGTGTTGCCCGCCGAGCGGTACGCGCCCGCCTGGGTGGTCACCTGCGAGGGGGTGAGCACCTGGTTCTTGGCGAACAGGACCCAGTCGACCTGCTGGATGTAGGTCGACAGCCCGCCGGTGTGCGCCGCCGTGTCGATGAACCAGAGGTTCCAGTTGATGGTCATCGTCTGGCGGGGGTAGAACTTGCCGGAGTGGTCGCCCATCTGGACGCCGTCGATGTAGTAGATGACGTGCCCGTTCGCGACGGTGACCACCAGGTCGTGCCACCCGTCGAAGCTGCGCCGCTGCTCCGAGTGGACGTTGTCGGCGAACCAGGGTTCGTTGCGGTAGGTGTACCAGGTCGTCTGGTAGTTGATCGGACCCTGCTCGCCCCAGCCGCCGTTCGGCAGGTACTCCGAGATGTCCAGCTCGCTGTAGGTGGGGTCGAGGTCACCGTTGAGCGGGCTGATGGTGAAGAACGTCTCGTTGATGTGGTCGCCGTCGTTGCCGCTGACGGGCGTGTCGGTGAAGCGGACCCGGCTGGCGTAGGTGCCTTCCAGGTAGCGCTTCTGCGCCGAGTACAGCTCGGCCTGGTTGGTGCCGCCGCCGGTGCCGTCGGTGGACGCCTGCAGCTGCAGCACCTTCTGCCCGCCGTTGGTGGGGAAGGTGATGCTGTTGGCCGACCAGGTGGCCCCGGGCACGCCGGGACCGCCGGCGTAGGTGCGCGGCACCCACCCGTGCTGGCTCAGCAGTGCGTCGGAGGACGAGCTGTAGTTGAAGTCGTCGAACAGGTAGCCGCAGTTGTTGGCCGCGGCGCTGGCGGTGCCGACGGTGGCCGCGGTCACGGCGACGGCGCCGACCCCGACGAGCAGCGCGGCGCCTGCCGCAGCCGCCAAAGATCGACGTTTACCGATGGACATGGGCACAGTCCTCCTTGAGGGGAAAGGAGTTTGACGGACCTTACTTGACCGCGCCGGCGGTCATACCGGCTCGGATGTGCCGTTGGAACGCGACGTAGGCGATGAGCACCGGCAGCATTGCGATGGTGAGACCGGCGAACAGACCGCTCCAGTCGCTGCGATACCCCTGACTGACCGACAGGGCGGCCAAACCCTGCGCCAGGACATACCGATCTGGGTCGGGGTTGAGGACCAGCGGGAGCAGGTACTGGTTCCAGAGCCCGAGGAAGTTGAAGATGCCGACGGCGACGAGACCGGGACGGGCCATGGGCAGCATGACGCGGAAGAACACCGTGCCGTGCGAGCAGCCGTCCAGGAACGCCGCCTCCGCCACCTCCGTGGGGAGCGTCTTGAAGAACGCGTGCAGGAAGAACACCGTGAAGGGCACCGCGTAGGCGGCGTAGACCAGGATCAGCCCCTGGTAGGTGCCGAGCAGGCCGAGCTGCTGCACGACGAAGAACAGCGGCACGAGGGCCAGGAACACCGGGAAGAACATGGCCGCGACGAACACGTAGTAGATGAAGCGGTTGCCGCGGAACTCGTACCGTGCCAGGGCGTAGGCGACCAGCGAGCCGAGCAGCATCGTCAGCAGCAGGCCCCCGCCCACCACGATCAGGCTGTTGAAGAAGTACCGGCCGATGTTCGCCTGGCTCCAGGCCCGGGCCCAGTTGCCCCACTGCGGATCCGTGGGCAGCGACCAGGGGTCGTTGAGGATGTCGTTGTCCTTCTTGAAGGAGCTGACGATCGCCCACAGCAGCGGCAGCGCGGTGACGACCCCCCACAGCAGCATCGCCAGGTGCACCGGGAAACGCCTCACGACGTCGCCTCCGCTCCGCTCCGGACCACTCATGACAGCTCCAGCCGTTCTTTGCGCCCGGCGCGCAGCGCGAGGACGGCGAGGGTGAGCGTGGCGAAGAACAGCGCGACGCCCATGGCCGAGGCGTAGCCGAACTTGCCGTAGGTGAAGGCGGTGCGGTACAGCGAGAGCCCGATGACCTCGGTCGCGCCGTCCGGGCCGCCGGGCCCGACCGTCATCACCTGCACGACCGCGAAGCCGTCCAGCGCCGCGATGCCCAGGTAGACGAACGCGACCTGCACGGTGTCGCGGACCAGCGGCAGCGTCACCTTCCGGAACGTCGCCCAGCCGCTCGCGCCGTCGAGCAGCGCGGCCTCGAAGAGCTCCTTCGGGATGCTGTCGATGGCCGCGCTGAACAGCACCATGTAGAAGCCCACCGACGACCAGACCAGCACCGCCATCACGGCCGGCAGCGCCAGCTTCGGATCGCCGAGCCAGCTGCGGGCGAGACCGGACAGGCCCAGCCCCCGCAGCGCCCCGTTGAGCAGGCCGTTGGTCGGGTTGTAGACGAACTGCCACAGCACCGCGATGACGACCAGCGACAGCAGCTGCGGGAAGAAGTACACGATCTGGTAGGCGCCGGCCCCGCGGATGGACGACCGGCCGCTGCGCCCGCCGAGGTGCAGCATGCTGGCCAGGAACAGGCCCAGCGCGATGGTCACCACCGGCACGCAGACGAGCATCACCGCGTTGTTGCGCACGGCGTCCAGGAACAGGGAGTCGCCGCCGAGGCGGGCGTAGTTGCCCGCCCCGACGAAGTGCGCCTCGCCGGCCACGCCGGTCCAGTCGGTGAGCGAGAGGTAGAACGCCTGCCCGTACGGCGACAGCACGAAGACGACGTGCAGCACCAGCGCTGGCGCCAGCGCACCGATGAGGAACCGGAGCCGACCGTGTTTCATCAGCGGGTGTACTTCTTGACGGAGCTGTCCTTGGCGATCGCGTCGGCGGCCTTCTGGATGCGGTCGGCCCACTCGGCCGGCGTCGCCCGCTTGTTGATCAGCTCGCCGGTCGCGTCGTCGACGGCCTTGGCGAGCGGCGCGTACCAGGTGCGGAAGCGGAAGGTGAAGGCTTCCTTGCCGGCCGCCTTGACCGCGGCGCTGGTGGACTCGAGGCCGCTGGACAGGGTGAGCCCGTCGGTGGCGCCGACGACCGAGGGCAGCGTGCCGGCGGTCTCGGCGAAGCTCTTCGCCGACTGCTTCGAGAACAGGATCCGCAGGTACTCCAGGCCGCCGGCGACGTTCTTCGCCTTGGACGGCACGATGAACGCCTCGCTGCTCGCGGCCTGGATCGCCCCGGCGCCGAACTTGTCGGAGCCGGTGCGGGCCGGCACGGCGCCCATCACCATGTCGAAGCCCTTGGGCGCGACGTCCTTCTGCTCGGCCTCCAGCCAGGAGCCGCAGGGGATGAACGCGGCCTTGCCCTGGCACCAGGCGGCCTGCGACTCGGTGTGCGACAGCGCCTCCGAGCCGGCCATGATGTAGCCCTTCGCGGCGAGCTCCGCGAACGCCTCGGCGGCGCCCTTGAACGCGTCGGACTTCCACGCGCCCGGCTGCAGGTTGTCCACGGCCTTGAGCAGGTCCGTGCCGCCGGTCTTCGCCGCCATGCTCAGCAGCGGGTCGTTCATGTACTCCGGGTACTTGCCCTGGTACGTCCAGGGAGCGATGCCCGCGGCCTTGATCGTGGCGCAGAGGGCGATCATCTCGTCCCAGGTCTTCGGGTACGTCCAGCCCTTGCTGGCGAACAGCGGCTTGCTGTACCAGAGACCCCACGCGGTGTAGGTGAAGTTGAGCACCAGCGTGCTGCCGTCGAAGGTGCCGTCCTCGATGACGCCGGGCAGCAGCGTGTCCTTGACCTTGACCGCCGGGTCGTCGAACGACGGCGCCTCCAGCAGGTCCTTGAGGTCCGCCAGCTGCTTCGCGCCGACCAGGGTGGCGAGGTCCAGCCGCCCGGCGCCGGTGTTGTCCACCACGTCCGGCGGGGTGTTGGCGACGAACCGCGGCTGCAGCGCCTCGCCGACCTTCTGGATGCCCTTGTGGTCGATCGTCGCCTTCGGGAACTTCTGGGTGTAGAGACCCTCGGCCTTCTTGGCGTAGTCGTCGCCGTAGCCGCCCTTGAAGATGACGACCTCCAGGGGCGCGTCCTCCTTCACGCCGAGCGGGTTGGTGGCGCTCTTCGCGCCGGTCTCGGCCTTGGCGTCGGCGTCCTTCCCGCTGGTCACACAGGCACTGAGCAGCGGAAGCGTGACGCTCGCCGCGGCTGCCGCGCGCAGGACGGTCCGTCTTGTCGGGTACGGTTGGACGAAGGGTGATGGGTTCATGACTGGGCCTTCTCTCCTAAGCGGTACGCCGGATGCGCCCGGCGTACCGCGCTTCGAGTGCTGCGTTGTGCTCCCGCCCGCCTGGGACGTTGTCGGACAGGTAGACCGGCGGCGTGACGCCGAGTGCCAGCAGCCGCGCCACCACTTCGGTGACGATCTGCTGGGCCAGCAGGGCCGCGGTGATCGAGGAGACGGCGCCGACGGCGCCGCCACCCGGCAAAGGCAGCGACGCGTCGCCGTAGGGTGCCCCGTTGTCGAGGACCACGTCGGCGAAGTCGCTGAGCTTCATGCCGCTCTCGTGCCGCGAGTCGACCCGGGAGGAGTGCTCCAGCGACGTGATCGCGATGAGGGCGTGGCCGCGCTGCTTGACCAGCTGGGCCATCTCCACCACGGCGCCGTTGACGCCGGAGTTGGAGGCGATGACGAACGTGTCGTCGGGCTTGACGGGGGCGAGGTCGTAGAGGCGGTGCGCGACGCTGGGCGTGCGCTCCAGCTGCGGGTCGGCGAGGACCCCGGACTGGTCGCCGCCGTAGAGGACGATGTCGCGCAGCGCGATCTTGTTGGTCGGCACGAGCCCCCCGGCCCGGCCGGCGATCTCCATCGCGAGGGCCTCGGAGTGCCCGCAGCCGAAGGCCTGGATCACCCCGCCGGCCTGCAGCGTGGCGGTCATCAGATCGGCGGCGTGCGCGATCTTGTCGCCCTGGGTGCTGCTGACGCGGTCGATGGCGGCGCGGACCACCTCGACGTAATCCCCACTTCTGATGCTGGTCACAGCGGCTTTTCCCTCCGTGGTCGCTTGCGGTTGCTGTTCGTGTCGGGCACCCGGTGCGCGTCCACAGCGCGCACCGTGAGCTCCAGGGCCTCGGCGGTCCGTTCGTAGGTGCGCTGCGCGACCGCCACGTAGATGAGGTCCAGGACCAGCAGTTGCGAGTGCAGTGCGGAGAGGGCCGCGACGCGGAACGTGGTCTCGTGGACCGACGTCGTGAAGACCACGTCGGCGACCTCGGCGAGCGGCGACCGCCCGAACGACGTCACCGCCACCGTCAGCGCGCCGTGGTCGGCGGCCTCGGCGAGGGTCTCGATCGCCTCGCGGGTCCGGCCGGAGTGCGACAGGCCGATCGCCACGTCGCCGGGGCCGAGCAGCGCCGCGTTGGTCAGCGCGGTGTGGGTGTCCGACCGGTACCAGACGGGGACGCGGATGCGCTCCAGCCGGAACGCCATCTCCCGCCCGGCGGTGCCGCTGCTGCCCAGTCCGAAGATCTCGACCCGGCCGGCGGTCGCGATGGCGGCCGCGACCCGCTCGACGGCGGCGACGTCCAGGCCCGCTGCGGTCGCCTGGATCGCCCGGGTGTCCGCCGCGGTGACCACGTCGAGGACGCCGTCCAGGGGGTCGTCGGGGGAGATGTCGCCGCTGATGTCGGTCTCCCACCGGGCCTGCTCGGCGCGGCCGGTCTCGGTCGCGATGGCGACCCGCAGATTGGCGTAACCTTTGAAGCCGAGGGTGCGGCTGAACCGGGTCACGGTCGCCGTGGAGGTGCCGGACCGCTCCGCGAGGTCGACGATGCTGGCGTGCGCCGCCGTCTCGGGATCGCTGAGGATCATCTCGGCGATCTTCGCGAGGGCCTCCGGCATGGTCGGCCCCTCGATGCGGAGCCGTCCCAGCAGCCCGCCGCTTTCACCCGTCACTCCGGTCATCCTTTTCATCGTTGCGTCTTGGCGATGAAAATTACGACCACTTCAACTTCTAGTCAACAACCATTTTCCATGGTTCGATCGTGACCATGGTGCTCATCCTCGGGGTCGATGCCGGCGGGACGGCCTCCAAAGCGGTCCTCACCTCGCCGGACGGGACGGTCCTGGGGCGCGGGTCCGCGGGTCCCGGCAACCCGTCCGCTGTCGGGTCGGCGGCCGCGGTTGCGATCGGGACGGCGGTCCGGCAGGCACTCGGCCCGCACGACCCGGGTGGGGTCGTCGCGGGTGTGGTGGGAGTCGCCGGGGTCAGCATCCTCGCTGATCCCGGCGTCGCCGCCGGCTTCGCCGCCCAGTGGGCCGACCTCGGCCTGACCTGCCCGATCGAGGTCGTCGCCGACGCCGTCACCGCCTTCTCCGCGGGCAGCGGCGAGTTCCCGGGCTTCCCGGGCGGGGGCGGTGAGCCCGGCCGCGCCTCGGCCGCCGGGGGGCTCCGTGGCGCGGTGCTCATCGCCGGCACCGGTGCGGTCGCGGCGCTGATCGAAGGCACCGAGGTGGTGCGCGCCGCCGACGGGCTCGGGTGGCTGCTCGGCGACGAGGGCTCCGGGCTCTGGCTCGGCCTGCAGGCCGTCCGGCACGCCGCGCACCACTGGTCCTCGTCGGGGCTCGCCGTGCGGGTGGCGCTGCACGCCGGCGCCGCGACCGCCGACGACCTCGTGCACTGGGCGCAGCGCCTGCCGTTCGGCTCGTTCGCCGCCCTCGCGCCGGTCGTGTGCGAGTTCGCCGAGGCGGGCGACCCGGCGGCGGCCTCGATCGTCGCGGCCGGCGTCGAGCGGCTGCTCGCCACGCTCGACGCCCTCGACGCCCCGGACGCCGCGGTGGTGCTGGCCGGCGGCCTCCTCACCGGTGCCACGCCGGTCCGGCGCGGGGTCCTCGCGGCGCTGGACGCGCGCGGCAGCACGGTCGGCACCGCGCTCGACCCCGCCCTCGGCGCCGCCCGGCTGGCCCTTCAGACCTGGTCGAGCCGCACCGGGGCGTCGATCTGAAGGAACGCGCGCAGCCGGCCGGCCTCGGCCAGCACCGAGGCGGCGGCCGCGTCCGGCAGCCGGCGGAAGGGCGACACGGCCAGCGCCGCCGGGGTCACCGACCAGATGCCCGCGACGAACCCGTCGACCAGGAACGTCGGGTGCACCATCGAGTAGCCGGGGCACACCTTCGCGCGGTCCTCGTCGCTGATGATCCGGGTCCGGTCCTCGTGGCTGAGCACCAGGTTGTCGAACTCGGGCAGGAAGCGCACCGGCGGCTCCTCGTCCCCGCCGGCGACCGGCAGGTCGGGCAGGTCGAAGAGCTCCTGCCCGCGCTCGTCGTGATGGACCCGCAGCCGGGGGCGTTCCGCCTCGACCTCGTCGCGCACCCGCTTGAGCCCTGACCAGTTCTGCAGGTCCGCGACGCTCGCCGGGCCGCACGAGGCGAGGTACCGGCGCAGCAGCGTCGACACGAGGGGCCGCTCCTCCAGCGGGCCGCCCAGCCAGTCCTCGGCGAGCGCGCAGGCCACGTGCCCGCGGCGGCGCCAGACCCCGGACGGCGGCGGGTGCACCAGGTTCTCCTGGAACTGCACGACCCACGCCAGGGCGATCCCCTTGCGGCCCGGGAACCGCTCGCCGAGCGCCTTCGCCAGCTTCGGCCGGGTCATCACCTGGTCCCGCAGGATGTCCCGGCCGGCCGCGCCGATGTCGGCGATGTCCAGCCCGGCGAACTCGGCGGCGAACGGCGACAGCCCGCCGGTCCCCAGCCGGGCCTTCAGCAGCGGGCGCAGCCAGCGGTAGTCGGCGCCGGTGGTCAGGTGCTGCGTGCGCCGCAGCAGCCCGCCGCGCACGACCCGCCGGTCGGTCAGCGCCTCGGTGAGCTCGTCGTGCCGCGTCCGGCGGGTCCTGGTCCACAGGCCGACGTAGGGCGCGTCGACCTCCTGCGCCTGCACCGCGACGAGGTGCGCGACGACCTCGTCGACCGGCCTCGGGTCGGGCTCGGCGTCGGGGGTGGTCAGCAGCTGGCGCTGCAGGTAGGTGCGGTTGAGCTGCCGCCTGGTGAGGATCACGCCCAGGACGTTATCGGCGGTTGCGGTCAGGAGCTGTCCTGAACCCGGTGTCTGGTGACCGGTTCGAAGGCGATCGTGCCGTCCGGGCGCTCACCCGCCGGCGCGTATCCCGCGGCCCGCAGCGCGGCGAGGGTGTCGGCGACGGGCAGGACGCTGGCGTAGACGGTCGGGGCGAGCTCGGTGAGGCCGAGCCCCGCCAGGCTCTTCACCCGCGTCAGCTCGGCGAGCAGCGCCGGGTCCTCACTGCGCAGCACGCACGCGACGGGCCGGACCCGCAGCCGTCCGTGCCGCCGGGCGAGGTCGGTGACCAGGTACTGCAGCGGCTGCGGGACCCGCCCGCCGGTCGCCGCCTCGCGCAGCGCCCCGAGGAGGTCGTCGGCGGTCGAGCCGGTGTCGAACGCCCGCCGCACCGACGCCTCGCTGAAGCGCCACGTGTGGCCGCCGCCGCGGGACTCCCGGTCGGCGGCGAGGTCGAGCAGCGCGGCGAGTCCCGGCGCCGGGGCACCGGTCGCGACCGCGGTCAGGTCGCTCTGCAGGAGCACCGTGCGCTGCGCGGCCGGGATCAGCCGCGCCAGCTCGGCGTCCAGCGCCGCGCGCCGCGGGATGCCGTCCAGGCCGGCCTCGGCGGCGAGGGCGCGGCACAGCCCTGTCGGCGCGTGCAGGGCGCCGAGCCCCAGCAGCTCCAGCTCCCGCCACAGCATGACCGTGGTCGGCCGGGCCTCCTCGGTGTCCGCTCCGGTCAGCAGCGGCCGCATGTACATCTGCAGCGCGTTGACCCCTTCCAGCGACGGCAGCGCGTAGCCGGCGGGCAGGCCGTTGAGCATCGACACGAGGCTGCGGCGCAGCACGCTCACCGCCTCGTCGCGCTCGGTCCGCAGCAGCGCGGGCGCCCGCGGGTCCAGCGGGACGGCGTCCATCGCCAGCCAGGCCCTGAGCAGCTCGCCGTACTGCGCGGGCGGGTCGAGCTCCAGCCAGTCGTCGTAGCGGGCCGACGGCGCGATCCGGTTGCCGGTGACGCCGATCAGCCCGGCGACCCCGGCGAGCGTGAGCCACAGCCGCATGCCGGGCTCGTCGCCGCCGATGGCCTTGCCGAGCCGGCGCAGCTCGCGGGCGCCGACCCCGCCGTCCTTCAGCATCGGCACCGGCGCCCGGCCGCACGCCTCCAGCAGCGCGGTGACGTGCGCGAGCGCGGACCGGACCGCGGCGGCGCCGTCGCGCTCGACCATCTCGGCGCTGACCTCGACCGGCACCTGCAGCGGAGGGGCGGGGTCGAAGTCGGCCCGGAAGCCGTCCCGCAGCACGACCCCCACCTCGCTGGGCAGGGCCGCCGCCGTCATGCCCACCGGGTTCCACATGAGCAGGCCGTGGTCGACGGCCCAGCGCAGCGGCGTCGGCCGGTTGACCCGCAGCGCCCCCATCTGCCGCGGGTCGAAGTAGAACGGGTCGCCCTCCGCGAGCGACAGCAGCAGGTCCCTGGTGGCCTCGGGCGCGGCGGCGAACTTCGCCCGGACCGTCGCCGCGTCGGCGAGCGCGGCGCAGATCCCGTCAAGCAGCGCCGCGCGGTCCCGGCCGACGGGCGCGTCCAGGTTGTACGCCACGCGCTGCAACCGGTCCAGCGGCAGCTGCGAGAGCTCGATGCGGGCCGACGGGCCGAACCCGTAGCCGCCGACGATCACCCGGTGGATCGGCGCGGTGCGGATCCAGTCGCCGTCGGGCCAGGCCAGGGCGTGCCACGCCAGCCGGCCCAGCATCATGTCCAGGTCGGCGTCGCCGGCGGCCACGCCCAGCAGCCGCGCCAGGTCGGCCCGCCGGGTCCCGGCCGCGCGCAGCGACAGCGCCTCGGCCACCTGCAGCTCCGGCAGGCTGAGCACGGCGACGGTCCCGGTGACCGTGCCCGGCTCCATCAGGACCGCCGCGAGCGCGGCCAGGTCGCCGGCCGGCGCTGCCTTCCCGCCGGGCAGGTGCGCCGCGGCGAGTTCCGCCCGCCGCGGCGCCGCCAGCCCGGAAAGGAAGTCCAGCATGGTTCTCATGCCGGGACGTTAGCCGTGCCGCGGGTGTACGGCGAAGAACGCCCACAGCACGTCGGTCGCGGCGATCTTCGGGGCGGGGTCCTTGAGCTCGCCGGCGGTCGCGCCGAACCACACGTGTCCCGCGCCGCCGACGACGTAGGCGTCCACGTCGCTGCCGTCCTTGCACCGCGTGGTCGTCAGGTGTACCGCCGGGTCCGGCGTGGCCGGTGCGGTGGCCTGCCGCGTGCACGCCATCCGGCTGCGCCAGGTGTCCACGCCGGTGGTGAAGACGGTGGACTGGGGGTCGTCGGCGCCGACGAGGGTCACCACCGAGACCGGGGCCGGAGGCCGGTAGTCCTCCGCCTCGGTGCGCCCGCCGGCGAACCCGCCGCTGACCGCGCCGATCGCGGCGAACACCCCTGGCGCCTCGACCGCGGCGCGGAAGCTCAGGTCGGCGCCGTTGGACACCCCGGCGAGGAAGATCCGGTCCGGGTCCGCCTTCCAGCGCTCGACGAGCAGCCCGGCGACGGCCTTCACGAAGCCGACGTCGTCCTGCGCCCCGCAGCAGCCGAACGCGTTGAACTGGCCGCCGACGCCTTCCGGGTACGCGACGATGAACCCCTTCTCGTCGGCCTTCGCGTCCAGACCGGTCAGCTCACGCATCGTGGCGCCGCTGCCGGGCTTGTGATGCAGCGCGACGACCGCCGGCATCGGGCGGCCCGGGTCGTACGACGCGGGCACGTGCAGCCGAAACGTGCGCTCCTTGTCACCGATGGTGACGGTCTGGGTGGTGTCGCCGGCGCGGGGCGCCTCGGCCGTCGCCCGTGGCGCGGGCGCCTCCCCGGCGGAGCAACCGGCCAGCATGATCACTGTGAGCAGCGCCAATCCCCGTCTCATGCCCGGTCAGCCTAGGCGGTGGTGGTCGCGCAAATCCACCTGCCCGATCGCCTTCTGTCACGGCGATCGTCGTCGATCAAGAGTATTTTCCAGGATGAATCACACCAAAATCGGACCAGCGCCAAAATTCCTGCCCCGCAACGGCTGTCGCTCGCGCGCGCCTGGCCATATGTTGTCGGACGTCAAGTTTCGTGAGGCAGGAGTCGTCGTGGGAAACACGCTGTTCAGGAGGGTTGCGACCGGCACGGCCGCCGCGACCGTGGCCGTCGGGCTATCGACCATGTTCGCTTCGCCGGCGAGTGCGCACGCATCGGCGGCAACCGGCTCCGCGGAGTGCGTGTCCGTCGACGGCGTCTACGAGGTCTCCTGGAAGCTGACCAACGACTACGCGAACGTCGTCACGCTCAGCAACATCAAGCTGGAGCTCGACAAGCAGGCGACGACGGTCCTGTCGACCACGACGGTCCCCACGGAGATCGCGGCCACCACGCGGGCCACGAAGATCACCGAGGTCAAGTTCAAGTCCCACGTCTCCCGCCCCGCCACCAAGGTGAAGATCACCTACTCGGCGAAGTGGTCCGACGGCTTCAACGCCACCGTCGCGAGCGCCTGGGTCCCGCTGACCAGCCCGTGCCCGTCGCCGTCACCGTCCAAGTCGCCGTCGGCATCCCCGTCGCCGTCCCCGTCGAAGTCGGTCTCGTCGTCGCCGACGCCCTCCACGTCGACCACGCCGAGCCTGCCGGTGACCGGCACCAGCAGCACGATGCCGCTGGTCGGCACGGGTGCCGCGCTGCTCGTCGGCGGCGTCGCGCTCGTCGCCACCCTGCGCCGCCGTCGCCGGGTGACCTTCACCGCCGAGTAGTCCGGCCCGCCGGAAGGGGAGTCCCGCGCGCCGGGGCTCCCCTTTCCGCTTGTCCTGCCGGTCGTCCTGCCCCTTGTCTTACCCCGCCAGCCGGTGGGCCTGGTCGAGCAGGTCGGCCGCCACCAGGTCGAACGGCTCCATGCTCTGCTCGGCCCGGCTCATCACCACCGCACCCTCCGTCGCCGCGATCAGCGCCGCCGCGAACCGCGCCGCCGCCGCGCCGTCCAGGCCGCCGGCCTCGAACAGCCCGCCCAGCCGCGCCCGCCAGGTGCGGAAGATCTCCGCCGCCTGGCTCAGCAGCTCGCCCGGCTCCGCCGCCACGGTCACCGCCAGCACCGCGCACCCCGCGCTGAAGGCCGACCGCTCCAGCACGGTCCGCCACAGGTGCAGGACGTGCTCGGTGACCTCGACGACCCCGCGCCCTTCCAGCTGCCCGAGCCCGTCGAGCATCCGCCCCGCCACCAGGTCGAGCGCGGAGCCGACGAGCTGGTCCTTGCCCTCGGGGAAGTGGTGGTAGATCGACCCGCGGGGCGCGGGATGCTCGCGAGGTGGGCCGGCCGGGCGGGGTGTCCGGCCGCCGGAGCCTGTGCGGCGGCGCGGGCGTGCCGGCGGCCGGGCGCCCGGCGCGCTCGGCTCAGGACGCGAAGTAGTCGCGCAGGTGGGCGATGAGGCCGTCCTGGACGCGGAAGATCTGGACCAGGGACATGGCGGTCGAGTCCGTGAACGCGGTGTCGATCTCGACGATGAAGACGCCGGGGTCGGCGGTCTGGTGCAGGACGTAGCGGGACCGTCCGAAGTCGACGGTGCGGGTGTCCTCGCTCGGCAGCGCATACCAGGCGGCCATGCCCGCGCGGATCGCGTCGCGGCCTTCGAGGCGGTGCGGGTAGGTACCGCCGGGCGGGGCGAGGGGAGCCTCGAGGACGCCGTCGGGGGTGAAGAGCGCGGCCAGGGCGTCCGGGTCGCGGCTGATGGCGCCGGCGTGGATGTAGCGCTGGAAGAGTTGGTCCATCCTCAATCGTAGCCGGGCACACGCGCGGTGTGCCCGGCCGCGACGGGGGTCAGTGCGCGACGGGGCAGCCGCCGGTCAGCTTGCCGAGGAAGTTGTTCGGGTCGTAATAGTGCTCGACCTCCAGCAGCTTCAGGTCGTCGGTCACCTTCGCGATGCTGATGCCGAACATTTCGATGGTCTCGCCGTTGGGCTGGAAACCGTGGTATTCGCCGGTGAACGCGCCCCAGTGGCGCCACTTGAACGTGACGACCGGGGGAGGGCTCAGCACCTCCAGCACCTCCCAGTAGAAACCGGTGGGAAATGCTTTGTGGAAAATGTGGTGGGAGGACTCGAACGATTCCTGTCCCGTTTTGTAGAACGCGCTGTCACCGATCAGGATGTTGTAGCTGCCGATGTCGGCGATGTCCTGCGCGGTCGCCCACGGGCCGCCGTTGACGTTGGTCCGGAAGTGCTCGGTCACCATGGAGACCCAGGTCGCGGGGTCCTTCTTGTGCGAGACCTCCATCTCGAAGACCTGCACGATGCGCTCCACGACGGCCTCGAGGGAGTCGGGGGCGAAATGGTGGGTCCGCTGCTCGGGCATCACCGTGTGCGACAGGTGGTAGTCGGGGGTGCCCTCGCGCCACTGTGCCTCGTCGGTCGCGTCGACGACGGCGGTGCGGCCTTGCAACCAGAGCGGGGTCTCAGTCAAGGACCTCGTCCTTTCACTGCATCGGGGAAGTGATCGACTGAGATGTTGGTGGATGCTATCGGCGGGCGTCAACCCCGTTGAGTAACGCGCGCCGAGACTGAGGTAAAATCGACTAACATCAATGTGTTGATCCTGTTGCGGCGAAGTGTCGGCGCAATGTTGTGGCGGGGAGGCCGGCCTCCGTGGCCATGGTCGTCCACGGTGCCCCAGCGGCGCGGCGGTCGGCGATGTAGGCGCGCAGGGTGTCGTACCCGAGTGCGCGCGCCACCGCGTCGCCCCGCGCGGCCGCGTGGTGCCGCTTCGCCGCGTGCGGGACGGCGTCGATGCCGTGCCGGCGCAACGCCGTCAGGACCGCCGACCTGGTCACGCCGGCCTCGGCGGCGATCGACGCGACGCTGCGGTGCTGCTCGACGTGGGCGCTGTGCAGGTACGCCCGGGTGTCCGCGAACCCGAGCCGCCGCGCCGCGGGAGCGAGCCGCTCGGGCGAGGGCGCGGTGGGGGCGGCGGACGCGGACAGGTGCCGGGAGACCCAGTCCTTGTGCAGCCCGGCCTCCCGGCTCACGGCGGCCATGCTCATGCCCGAGGCGAAGCGGTCGGCCAGGTAGTCGTCGAAGGTGGCATACCCGAAGCGCGCGGCGACCTCGCGGGTGAGCCGCTCGCGGTGCTGCAGGGCGCGCCGGCGGTTGCCCTCCGCGCGGGCCCGCGGGTCGACGACGGCGAGCGCGGCGAGGGTCTTGGCCCGCCGCTCGGCCGGGTGCTGGCGCCCGCGGGCCGCTTCGGCCGCCGCCTCGGCGAGGGCGCCGCTGCGGGACCGGGTCAGGGCCCGCTGCTGCGCGTTGCGGATCGCCGGCTCGACCTTGCGGGCCAGGAGGGCGGCGGAGCGGCGCCGGCGGGTCGGCTGGCCGCTGAGCGGGTTGCCCAGCTCCAGGCCGAACGTGGCGATGTAGTCGGCCTTGCTCCAGCCGTGGACCCGGATGTGGCTGGCGACCGAGAGGAACCATCGCCCGCACAGGTGGCAGCGGACCCGCTCGCCGTCGGTGAGCATCTGGCCGATCGGCGCATGGATGGTCATTCGCCCTCCCGCCCAGTAGTCACAGTGAGACTACCGGCCTCGGCGACTACGCTCAAGGGCGTGCTGTCGCTGGCCGAATGGATCGTCCTCACCCTGGTCGACGAGGGCCCGACGCACGGCTTCGCGATCGCCGCGCTGACCGCCGAGGACGGCGCGGTCGGGCAGGCCTGGCACGTGCCGCGCCCGATCGTCTACCGGTCGCTGGACCGCCTCGGTGCCCTGGACCTGGCCCGTGTGGAGAGCACCGAGGCCGGCGCCCGCGGCCCGCGGCGCTCGATCGTGACCACCACCCCCGGCGGTGCGCGGGAGGTGGGGCAGTGGCTGGACCGGCCCGTCGGGCACGTCCGGGACATGCGCTCGGAGCTGCTGGTGAAGCTCGCCCTGCGGCTGCGCCGCGACCTGCCGCCCGGCCCTCTCGTCGCCGCCCAGCGTGAGACGGTGGCGAAGGTCCGGGCGGCGATCGAGCGCCGGCGCGACGCGGAGACGGGCTTCGGCCGGATCCTGCTGACCTGGCGCTACGAGAACGCCGTCGCCGCGGAGCGCTTCCTGGACGCGATCAGTTGAAGCGGCGCAGGCGCAGGCTGTTCGCGACGACGAAGACCGAGCTCAGCGCCATCGCGCCGCCGGCGATCATCGGGTTGAGCAGGCCCGCGGCGGCGACGGGCACCGCGGCGAGGTTGTAGGCGAACGCCCAGAACAGGTTGCCCTTGATCGTGGTGAGCGTGCGCCGGGACAGCCGGATCGCGTCGGGCACCGCGGTCAGGTCGCCGCGGACCAGGGTGATGTCGCTCGCCTCGATCGCGGCGTCGGTGCCGGTGCCCATCGACAGGCCGAGGTCGGCCTGGGCGAGCGCGGCGGCGTCGTTGACCCCGTCGCCGACCATCGCCACGACCCGGCCCTCGCCCTGCAGGCGGCGCACCACGTCGAGCTTGCCTTCCGGCAGCACCTCCGCGACGACCTCGTCGATGCCGACCTCGGCGGCGACGGCCCGCGCGACCGCCTCGGCGTCGCCGGTGAGCAGGACGGGGCGCAGCCCGAGGTCGCGCATCCGCCGTACCGCGGCGGCCGATGAAGCCTTGACGGTGTCACCGACCGAGATCAACCCCTGGACGGCGCCGTCCCAGCCGACCGCGACGACCGTCCCGGCGACGTCCGGGGCGTCGGCGGACCCGGTCAGCCCCTTCGAGGCGAGGAACGCGGGGCGGCCGACCCAGACCGTGCGGTCCTCGACGATGCCGCTGACCCCGTGCCCGGCGTGGGCGGCGAACGACGCGACGGCCGGCCGGTCCGGCACCGCGGCGGCGACGGCGACGGCGATCGGGTGCTCCGAGGCGTGTTCGACGGCGGCGGCGAGGCGCAGCGTGTCCGGGTGGCCGTGCACCGCCAGGACGGACATCCGGCCGGTGGTCACGGTGCCGGTCTTGTCCAGCAGCACCGTGTCGACCCGCCGGGTCGACTCCAGGACCTCCGGGCCGCGGATCAGGATGCCCAGCTGGGCGCCGCGCCCGGTGCCGACGAGCAGCGCCGTCGGCGTCGCCAGGCCCAGCGCGCAGGGGCACGCGATGATCAGCACCGCCACCGCCGCGGTGAACGCGGCCGCCGTCGAGCCGCCCGTGCCGAGCCAGAAGCCGAGCGTGCCGGCGGCGAGCGCGATGACGATCGGCACGAAGACCCCGGCGATGCGGTCGGCGAGGCGCTGCACGTCGGCCTTGCCGCTCTGCGCCTCCTCGACGAGCCGCGCCATCTGCGCCAGCCGCGTGTCGGCGCCGGTGCGGCTCACCCGCACGACGAGCCGCCCGGACGCGTTGACGCAGCCGCCCACCACCGGGTCGCCGGGGCCGACGTCGACGGGCAGCGGCTCGCCGGTCAGCATGCTGACGTCGACCGCGGAGGTGCCGTCGAGCACCGTCCCGTCGGCGGCGACCTTCTCGCCGGGCCGCACGACGACCCGGTCGCCGACCTTCAGCTGGTCGGCGGGGACGCGGCGCTCGGTGCCGTCGTCGGCCAGCACCGCGGCGTCCTTGGCGCCCAGCTCCAGCAGCGCCCGCAGCGCGGCCCCGGCCCGCCGTTTCGCGCGGGCCTCGAAATAGCGGCCGGCCAGGATGAACACCGTCACCCCGGCGGCGACCTCCAGGTAGATGGCGTCGGTGCCGCCCCCGCGGGAGATCGTGAGCTCGAACGGGTGCCGCATGCCGGGCATGCCCGCGTCGCCGAGGAACAGCGCGTACAGCGACCACAGGAACGCCGCCGCGGTGCCGACCGAGACGAGCGTGTCCATGGTGGCCGCGCCGTGCCGCAGGTTGCGCAGCGCCGCGCGGTGGAAGGGCCACGCGCCCCACACCACGACCGGCGCGGCGAGGGTCAGCGACGCCCACTGCCACGACTCGAACTGCCACGCCGGCACCATCGCCAGCAGCACCACCGGCACGGCCAGGGCCGCGCTGACCAGCAGCCGCTGCCGGGCCTCGGCAGCGGGATCCGCCGCGGGACCGGCGGCCGGCGCGGGCTGCTCCTCGTGCAGCGAGGCCGTGTAGCCGGTCTGCTCCACCGTGGCGATGAGGTCGGCCACCACGACGGTCGGCGGGAACACCACGCGCGCCTTCTCGGTGGCGTAGTTGACGCTCGCGGAGACCCCGTCGAGCCGGTTCAGCTTCTTCTCGATCCGGGCGGCGCACGCCGCGCAGGTCATGCCGCCGATCGCGAGCTCAGTTGTGGGCATGTCCGCCCCCGACACCGGTCACCGTGAACTCCGCCGTGTGCACCGCGCCGCCGTGCTGGAACTGGAAGTACAGCCGGTGCGTCCCCTCCGTGGCGCCCTCGACGGCGAACCGGACGTCGGGACCGCCGGTCGCCGGCTCCTTCGGGTGGACGTGCAGGTAGGCGAGGTCCTTCTGGGCGATCGCCACGAGGTGCCCGGCCGCGCCCAGGTAGGGCTGCAGGTCGGTGACGGGCCGCCCGTCGCGCTCCACGCGCAGCGTCACGCCGTCGTGGGTGTCGAGCCGCACCGTGTACCCGTCGACGACGGCCGTCGTGGCGGGCGCGGGCAGCGGCCCGGTCTTGGCCGTGCCCGGCACGTCGAGGTCGGCGGCGATGACGGTGGCCGCCCCGCCGGTGGCGGTGAAGTCCGCATACGCGCGCCAGGGGCCGCCGTCGGGGAGCGTCAGCGGCGCCCGCCACGTGCCGTCCGCGTCCATCGCCGGGTGGACGTGCTGGAACCCGGACAGGTCCCGCCGCACCACGATGAGGTGCAGCGGCTTCTCGTGCACCGTGTCGAAGCGGGTGACGGCCCGCCCGTCGGCGCCGGTGATCCTGAAGCTCAGGCCGCCGGTGTACGGGTCGACCTTCATCGCATAGCCGCCGGCGGCGGGCGCGCCGCTCGGGACCGTGTGGTCACCGCCGTGCGGGCTGACGGTGCCGTGCGGGCTGACGGGGTCGTGCGCCTTGCCGGGGTCGTGCGCGTCGCCGGTGGGTCGCTCGCCGGCGACCGCGTCGGGCCCGACGAGGCGGCCCGCCCCGAAGGCCACCCCGAACACGACCGCGAGGCCCGCGGCGAACGCCCCCAGCCGGACCGGCGTGCTCAGCGGCCTCATGCTCGGAGCCCGACGACTTCGTAGCCGGCCTCGTCGACGGCGGCGCGGACGGCCTGCTCGTCGGCGGGCCCGTCGCTGGTGACCGTCACGGCGCCGGCTTCCAGGTCGATCCGCACGGCGGTGACCCCGGCGACCTTCCCCACCTCGGCGGTGACCGCCTGCACGCAGTGCCCGCAGGTCATGCCCTTGACGGCGTAGGTCGTGGTGTTCATGTGCCGGCTCCATCCACTGTCGATACGGATACCCCCCATGGGTACCCGGTGAACCTAGCATACCCCCCGGGGGTGTGCGCTAGTATGGGGTCCATGACGACCGCCACGCCCCGCGGTTACACCGCGACGAAGGACCAGCTCCAGAGCCGGCTGCGCCGCATCGAGGGCCAGGTCCGCGGTGTGGAGAAGATGGTCGACGAGGACCGCTACTGCATCGACGTCCTGACCCAGATCAGCGCGATCCAGGCGGCCCTGGACAAGGTGGCCCTCGGCCTGCTCGACGACCATGCCCGGCACTGCATGCAGCACGGCGCCGAGGAGGGCAAGGGCGAGGAGATGGCCACCGAGATGATGGCCGCCGTCGGCCGCCTGCTGCGCAGGGGCTGACCTCAGCAAAGGAACAAGGCCGGCGCTCGCCGGCCTTTTCTGTTTCATCCCGCCGTTACATCTGGCAGTCACCTTGCCGTTCCGCGGCCCGAGCCGATCGCGTCAGGCACCTGAAGTGCTCTTGACAATCGGTGAGGGCCGATGCTGTGCTGTCCTCCGCTTAGTTACATTCGTGTTTCATTTGTTACATGCGGAGTTCTGGGAGACGCGCGATGACACGACAGGTGTTACGGCTGGTGGCGGCCGGTGCCGCCGTCGCCATGGGGGTGGCAGGGCTGGCGGGGGCGACCACGGCGCAGGCCGGCGAGCCCGCCGCGACGGCCAGGGTGTGGGTGACGACCGTCGACGGGACCGAGCTCATGCACGAGCGGGCCCAGGTCCCGTTCGGCAAGCCGGTCGCGGGCAACCCCAACGTCACGATCACGGTGGATCCGAGCCGTGAGTACCAGAGCATGGACGGGTTCGGGGCGTCGATCACGGACTCCTCGGCCGCCGTGCTGTACCGGCTGAGCGCCGCCGAACGCGACAAGGCCATGCGCGCCCTGTTCGACCCGAAGCAGGGCGACGGCGTGAGCTTCCTGCGCCAGCCGATCGGCTCGTCGGACTTCACGGCCGCGAGCAGCCACTACTCGCTCGACGACGTGCCGGCCGGGCAGAAGGACTGGACGCTGTCGAAGTTCAGCATCGCCCACGACCAGCAGCAGATCCTGCCGCTGCTGCGCCGGGCGAAGCAGCTCAACCCGCAGCTGAAGATCATGGCGACGCCGTGGAGCCCGCCGGCGTGGATGAAGACCAACGGCTCGCTCGTCGGCGGCTCGCTCATCGACGACCCGAAGATCTACGCCGTGTACGCGGCGTACCTGACCCGCTTCGTCCTCGCGTACACCGCCGCCGGGGTGCCGGTCGACTACATCACCGTGCAGAACGAGCCGCAGAACGGCGGCGAGAACGGCTACCCGACCACGGCCATGCGGGTCGCGCAGGAAGCCAAGGTCATCGAGATCCTCGGCCCGCTGCTGCGGATCTTCAGCCCCCGCACGAAGATCATCGGCTACGACCACAACTGGGCCACGCACCCCAACGACGTGGTCAACGTCCCGCCGGGCCAGGACCCGGAGACGGACTACCCGTACCAGCTGCTGCGCGGCCCCGCCGGGAAGTGGCTGGCCGGCACCGCGTACCACTGCTACTACGGTGACCCGGCCGCGCAGACCGCGCTGCACGACGCCTTCCCCGGCAAGGGCATCTGGTTCACCGAGTGCTCCGGCTCGCACGGCGCCGGCGACACCCCGGCGCAGTTCTTCCGCGACACGCTGAAGTGGCACGCCCGTACCATCGCGATCGGGACCACCAGGAACTGGGCGAAGTCCGTCGTCAACTGGAACATCGCCCTGGACTCGACCGGCGGCCCGCACCTCGGCGGCTGCGACACCTGCACCGGCCTGATCACGACACAGCCGGACGGCACGTTCACCACCAACGCCGAGTACTACACGATCGGGCACCTGTCCCGCTTCGTGAAGCCCGGCGCGGTCCGCATCGCCAGCACCTCCTTCGGCACCACCGGATGGAACGGCCAGATCATGGACGTCGCCTTCCGCAACCCGGACGGCTCGACGGCGCTGGTCGTGCACAACGAGAACGACGACCCCCGGACGTTCACCGTCGCCGCCGGCGGCCGCACGTTCGACTACACGCTGCCCGGCGGCTCCCTGGCGACGTTCACCTGGCCCCGGAGCCGGGTGTTCGACGACGGGCTCAAGCTGCTGTCGCTCAAGGGCGCCACCGCCACGTCCCTGCCCGCGTCCGCCGACGCGAAGCTGGCCGTGGACGAGGACGCCTCGACCCGCTGGTCCGCCGGCCAGGCGCAGGAGCCCGGCCAGTACCTGCAGGTCGACCTGGGCGAGCAGGTCCGCTTCCGCCGCGTCGCGATCGACAGCGGCGGCAGCGTCGGCGACTACGCCCGCTCATGGCAGCTCTCCGTCAGCGACGACGGCAGCTCCTGGCGCGTCATCGCATCCGGTACGGGCACCGGCCAGCTCACCAACGTCGACGTGCAGTCCCGCGCCCGTCACCTGCGGGTGACGAACACGGGTCTCAGCGGCAGCTGGTGGAGCCTCGCCGACATCCGCCTGTACGCGTAGCCCGGCAGGCGGGGCCCGCCCGCCCCGCCTGCCTCTCTCAACCCCCAGAAGGGACCCGTATGTCCTCCAGGAAACGGCTCCTGGCCACCTGTGCCGCGGGCGCGCTGCTCGCCACCGGCACCGCCCTCGTGGTCACCCAGGCGTCGCCCGCCCTCGCCGCCACCAACGCCAGCGTCTGGCTCACCACGCCGGACCGCGCCAACCAGCTCACGAAGAAGGCCGACGTCGCCTTCGGCACCGCCGGCAGCGGGTCGACGATCACCGTCAACCCGAACACCAGCTACCAGTCGATGGTCGGCTTCGGCGCGTCGTTCACCGACTCGTCGGCCAACCTGATCTACAACTCCTCGGCCCGCAACAGCATCATGAACGCGCTGTTCAACACGAGCAGCGGGATCGGGCTGAGCTTCCTGCGCCAGCCGCTGGGCGCCTCGGACTTCTCGCTGAACTTCTACACGTACGACGACGGCGCCGCGGACCCGAACCTGGCCCGGTTCTCGATCGCGCACGACCAGGCGTACATCCTGCCGCTGCTGACCCAGGCGAAGTCGCTGAACCCGTCGCTGTCCACGATGGTCGTGCCGTGGAGCGCGCCGGCGTGGATGAAGACCAACAACAACCTCGTCGGCGGGTCGCTGAGCACCAACTACGAGGCGACGTTCGCCAACTACCTGGTCAAGTCGGTGCAGGCGTACCAGGCGGCGGGCGTGCCCGTGCAGTACCTCAGCATCCAGAACGAGCCGCAGTTCTCCCCGCCCGGCTACCCCGGCATGCTGATGTCCGCCTCGCAGCAGGCCGCGATCATCAACAACCTGGCGCCGAAGCTGTCCTCGGCCGGGCTGTCCACCAAGATCCTCGCCTGGGACCACAACTGGGACAACACGTCCTTCCCCCAGCAGGTCCTCGCGTCGACCGGCAACAACACCGCCGGCACCGCGTGGCACTGCTACGGCGGCGACCCCAGCGGGCAGAGCACGGTGCGCAACGCGTACCCGAACAAGGACATCTTCTTCACCGAGTGCTCCGGCATCGAGTCGGGCAACACGTTCGCCGACTCGCTGCTGTGGCAGGGCCGTAACCTCGCGATCGGCGCGACCCGCAACTGGGCGAAGACCGTGACGCTGTGGAACATGGCGCTCAACCCGAGCCACGGCCCGGTCATCGGCAGCTGCACCAACTGCATGGGCGTCGTCACCGTCAACGGCGGCAGCGTCACGTACAACGCCGAGTACTACGTCCTCGGGCACCTCGCGAAGTTCGTCAAGCCCGGCGCGGTCCGCATCGACTCGACGAACTACGGCCAGGGCGGCATCGAGAACGTCGCCTTCCGCAACCCCGACGGCTCGATCGTGCTCGTCGCGATCAACTCCGGCGGCGCGCAGAACTTCCAGGTGTCCTACGGCGGCTCGTCGTTCGGCTACAACCTGCCCGCCGGCTCCATGGCCACCTTCACGTGGCCCGGCGGCCCGGTCACCCCGACCAGCCAGCCCCCGACGTCGCAGCCGCCGGCGACCTCGATCGACCCCACCAAGTGGTACCAGGTGATCAACACCAACAGCGGCAAGTGCCTCGACGACGCGGGCTGGGGCACCGCCAACGGCACCGCCCTGCAGCAGTGGGCGTGCGGCACCGGCACCAACCAGCAGTGGCAGTTCCGGCCCACCAGCAACGGCTACTACCAGGTCGTGAACCGGTTCGCGCCGAACCTGGTCTGGGACGTCAACGGCGGCGCCGGCGCCACCAACGACGGCGCGCAGGTGCACCTGTGGGGCTACGGCGGCGGCACCAACCAGCAGTGGCTGCCGGCGTCGCTCGGCGGCGGCAACTACCGCTTCACCGCCCGGAACAGCGCCAAGTGCCTCGACGTCCGGGACGTCTCCACCGCCGACGGCGCGCTGCTGCAGCAGTGGGCGTGCACCGGCGGGGCGGCGCAGTCCTTCCGCCTGGTCGCTCAGGCATGATCCGGACCCGGGGGCCCGCCGCCAGGGCCCCCGGGTCGCACCAGCCCGGTCTCGTACGCCACGACGACGGCCTGGGCGCGGTCCCGTAGCGCGAGCTTGGTGAAGATCCTCGCGACGTGGGTCTTCACGGTCGCCTCGGCCAGGAACAGCGCGGCGGCGAGCTCGGCGTTGGACATGCCCCTCCCCATCAGGGTGAGGACCTCCCGCTCGCGCGGGGTCAGGCCGGAGAGCGCCGTCCCGGTCCTTGCCGCTTCGCTCCGGCCGGTCCGTGTCTCGCTCTGGCCGGTCCGTGTTTCGCCCTGGCCGGTTTGTGTCTCGCCCTGGCCGGTCTGGGTTTCGCCCTGGTTGGCGAACCGTTCGACCAGGCGTCGCGTGATCGACGGCGACAGGAGCGCGTCGCCGGTGCCGACGAGGCGGACCGCGTTGGCGAGGTGGTCGGCGGTCACGTCCTTGAGCAGGAAGCCGCTCGCCCCGATCCGCAGCGCCGCGTACACGTAACGGTCCAGGTCGAACGTCGTCAGCATCAGCACCCGGCACTCCGGACGGTGGTCCAGGATCTGCCGGGTCGCCTCCAGGCCGTCCATGCCGGGCATCCGGATGTCCATCAGCACGACGTCGGGCCGCAGCTCGGCGGCGGCCCGGACCGCCTCGGCGCCGTCGCCGGCCTCCCCGACGACGTCGATGCCGCGCGCGGTCAGGATCAGCCGGAACCCGGTCCGGATGAGCTCCTGGTCGTCCACCACGAGGACCCTCATCGCGGATCCAGGGGGATGCGGGCCCGGACCCGGTAGCCGCCGCCGAGGCGTTTGCGGGCGTCGAGGTCGCCGCCGTACACCGCGACCCTGGCCCGCAGCCCGGTGAGGCCGCGCCCGTCCCGGTCGACCGTCCTCACGCTCGGCCCGCTGTTGAGGACCTCGACCCGCAGCGACCGGTCGGCGTAGCGGACCATCACCTCGGCCCTGCCGCTGTCACCGTGCTTCAGCGCGTTCGTCAGGGCCTCCTGGATGATCCGGTACGCGGTCAGGTCGACCCCGGCCGGCAGCGGGCGCGGCTCGCCCGAGACGCGCACCTCGACCGGCAGCCCGGCGAACGCGATCCGGTCCACCAGCGCTGACAGCGCACCCAGACCCGGCTGCGGGGTCAGGGTGTCCTCGTCCTCCCCGGGCGCCAGCAGGCCCAGCAGGTGCCGCAGCTCGGTGAGCGCGCCGCGGCCCGCGTCCTCCACGGCCCGCATCGCCGTCGCGGCCTCGGCGGGCATCGTGTCCAACACCTCCCTGGCCGCGGTCGTCTGCACGACCATGACGCTCACCGAGTGGCTGACGATGTCGTGCAGCTCCCTGGCGATCCTGGCCCGCTCCGCGTCGACCGCGGTGCGGGCGGCGGCCTCCCGCTCGCGCTCCAGCAGCCAGCCGCGCTCGCCGAGCGCCGCCGCGAGCCTTTTCCTGGCCTGGAGGAGTGCTCTGAGCAAGGCGACGGCCGCGGCGCACGCACCCACCAGCGCGATGGTGGTCCACACCCGTCCACCATCGCAGATCGGCCTTCGCGACGCGTACATCCACAGGATGACTCCGGCGGACCGACGCGTCGCGGCGCCGGGCGCTCTAGGTTCATCGGCATGAGCGATGCTGAGCAGCGGGTCGTCGTCCGGCTGGACGGGGTCCGGAAGGAGTACGGCGACACGACCGCGCTCGACGGGGTGTCGCTGGAGATCCGGGCGGGCGAGGCGGTCGCCGTCATGGGCCCGTCCGGCTGCGGCAAGTCGACGCTGCTCAACATGATCGCCGGGCTGGACCGCCCGACCGGGGGCACCGTCGTCGTGCACGACGAGGACCTCGGCCGGCTCTCGGAGAAGGGCCTGGCGCTCTTCCGGCGCAAGCGCATCGGCATGATCTTCCAGTTCTTCAACCTGCTCGACGACCTGCCCTCGCTGGAGAACGTGGCGCTCGCCGCCCAGCTCACCGGGGTGTCCGCGGGTCAGGCCAGGCGGCGCGCCCTGGAGCTGCTCGACGAGCTCGGGATCGCCGACCGGCGCAACGCCTACCCGGCGGTGCTCAGCGGCGGGGAGCGGCAGCGCGTCGCGGTCGCCCGCGCGTTGATGAACCGTCCCGCGCTGCTGCTCGCCGACGAGCCGACCGGCGCCCTGGACAGCACCGCCGGCGAGCAGGTCATGGACCTGCTGCTCGACCTCAACCAGATCGGCCAGACGCTGCTGCTCGTGACCCACGACGAGCGGATGGCGCAGCGCTGCGCGAACCGGGTCGTGTCGCTCGCCGACGGCCGGGTCGACGGCTCCCGGTCGCTCGCCGACGGCGGCCTGGGACGGGCCCGGTGAGCGCGGTCTGGCGGGCCGCGCGGGCCGCCGTGCGCCGGCGCAGGCTGCAGACGTCCGTCATCGGGCTGGTCGTGCTGTTCTCCACCGCGACGATCGTGGTCGCGCTGCGGCTGCTGGACGCGTCGTCGGCGCCGTTCGAGCGGGTCTTCGCCGAGCAGGCCGGCCCGCACGTCACGGCCGTCTACGCGCCCGGCTCAGCACCGGTCGCCGCCGGCGCCGCCGCCTCCGCCGGGCCGTTCGAGCAGGCGCAGCTGACCGCGCCGCCGGACGTCGACCCGACCTATCTCGCCGGCCCGGTCACCGTCGTCGGCCGCGCCGACCCGGCCGGGCCCGTCGACCGCGTCAACCTGTGGGCGGGCCGCTGGGCGACCGCACCCGGCGAGGTCGTCGTCGCCGACCAGCCGCCACCGCCGGGCTTCCGCGGCCGCTCGGAGCTCGGCACCGTCATCCGCCTGCGCGACGCGCCGCCGCTCACGGTCGTCGGCTTCGCCTACAGCGTCGGCCAGACCGCCGACCTGTGGGTCGCCCCGGCCCAGATGGCGGCGCTGCACCCGACCGCCGTGCAGATGCTGTACCGGCTGCCGGGCGACCCCGGCGAGCGGGCCGTCACGACCTTCACCGCCGGCCTGCCGCGGACCGGCCTGCTCGCGGCCACCGACTACCTGGTGATCAAGGAGGCGGTCGCGGCCGGCCCCGGCGCCTACGTGCCGTTCCTGGTCGTCTTCGGGCTGCTCGGGCTGCTCGTCGCGGTCCTCGTCGTGGCCAACGTCGTCACCGGGGCGGTCGTTTCCGGGTACCGCCACATCGGCGTCCTCAAGGCCATCGGCTTCACCCCCGTCCAGGTCGTCGGGGTCTACCTGACGATGGTGTCGGTCCCGGCGCTCGCCGGCGGCGTCCTCGGCGCGGCCGCCGGCGAGTTCGCCTCCCGCCCGCTGCTGACCAGCGCGTTCATGGGCCTCGGCTTCAGCGGCGACGTCGGCGACGGGCTCGGCACCGGCCTCACCGCCCTCGTCGGGATCCTGGTCGTCGTCCTGCTCGCCGCGCTGCTCCCGGCGCTGCGCGCCCGCAGCCTGGCGGCCGCCGAGGCGATCAGCGCGGGCAGCGCCCCCCGCGGCGGCCGGGGCCTGCGGGCGCAGCGGTGGCTCAGCGGGGTCCGGCTGCCCCGCGCGGTGAGCCTCGGGCTGGGCCTGCCGTTCGCCCGCCCGGCCCGCACCGCCCTCACCGTCGCCGCGGTCGTGCTCGGCGTGACGACCGTGACGTTCGCGACCGGACTCACCACGTCCGTCTCGCTGTTCTCCGACATCGCCGACCGCAACGACACCGCGCCCGTCGCGGTCCGCCCCCTCAACCCGGCGTTCCAGCAGGGCGTGACGACCCGCACCGACGAGGAGGTCGAGCGGCTGCTGCGGGCACTGCCCGGCACCCGCCACGTGACCGCCGAGCTCGGCGTCGACTTCGCCGTCGCCGGCCAGACCCAGCCGATCCCCGTCGACTTCCTGCGCGGCGACCGCGACGAGATGGGCTTCCAGGCCGGCCTCGTCGAGGGCCGCTGGCTGCGGGCACCCGGCGAGGTGGTCGTGCCGTCCAGGCTCCTGCACGAACGCGGCATCAAGGTCGGCGACCGGCTCACCCTCGAGCTCGACGGCCGCCGCGCCGAGATCACCGTCGTCGGCGAGAGCATCAACGGCGGCCCCGGCAACCCGGCGCTCCTCACCGCCTGGGAGACGCTCCGGCTGATCGCGCCGGACCGCCCGATCGCCGGCCACGAGATCCTCTACGAGGTCTCCCTCACCCCCGGCACGACCATCCAGTCCTACCTCGCCTCGGTCCGCGCCGCCGACCCCGGCCTCAACGCCTGGGACAACTCGGGCGTCAACTCGTTCACGGTCGCCATGATCAGCCTGTCGACCGCGCTGTCGCTGATGCTCGGCACCGTCGCCGCCCTCAGCGTCTTCAACACCGTCGTCCTCAACGTCCGCGAACGCCGCCGCGACCTCGGCATGCTCAAGTCCATCGGGATGACCCCCCGCCAGGTCGTCGTCATGACCGTCACGTCGATGGCCGCCCTCGGCCTCGTCGGCGGCCTCGTCGGCGTCCCCGCGGGCATCGCCGCCCACCGCTTCGTCCTGCCGATGACCAGCGCCGCCGCGAAGGTCGACCTCCCCCGAGCGATGCTGAACGTCTGGCACCCGGCGACCCTGCTCGTCCTGACCTGCGCCGGCATCCTCATCGCCGTCCTCGGCGCCCTCGTCCCGGCCCGCGCCGCCGCCCGCCTCACCATCGCCGAGGTGCTGCACACGGAGTGAGCGTTTCGCCTATCCGCGGGACGACAGCGCCGCGGCTGGGACGGTGAGGTGCTTCGACAGCCGGTACGACGGCAGCGGGCTCCTCGTCACCAGCTCCTTGTAGACGACCGCCGCCCGCCCCTTGAGGAACCACCGGCGCGGGCTGTCGTCGGCGCGGGTGAACTGGATGACGGCGTCCTTGCGCCCGAGCGACACCGGCTGGTGGATGTAGCCGAACCGGAACGGCTTCACCGCCTTGCCGGCAAGGGCCCGCGCGATGCTGTCCGCCGCGTACGCGCCGCTCGGGATGCCGCTCTGGCACGTGCCGTGGATCATGCCCCACGGCTGCCGGATCGCCGCCGCGTCCCCGATCGCGACCACGTCCGGGTGCGACACCGACCGCAGCGCCTGGTCGACGACGATCCTCCCGCGCCCGTCGACCTCCAGACCGGCATCGGCGGCGATCGGCGACCCGGTGGTGCCGGTGGTCCAGAGCGTCGCGTCGGCGCTCACCACCTCACCCCCGGCCAGCTCGACCCCGCCCGGCAGCACCTTCGTGACCTCGACCCCCGTGCGTACCTCGACGCCGAGCCGCCGCAACGCCCTGTCCAGGTGCGCCCGCGCTCCCGGCACCATCAACGGCCCCGGCACGTCCCGGCTGAGCAGCACGACCCGCGCCGCCGGATGCCGTTCGGCGATCTCGGCGGCGGCCTCGACGCCGGTGAGCCCGCCCCCGACCACGGCGACCGTGGCGCCGCCCTTCGCCGCGAGGACCCCCGCCAGCCGCCCCGCCGACTCGACGGAGTTCAACGTGCACGCGTGCACCGCCGCCCCCGGCACCGCCTCCGTGTCGGCGACGCTCCCGATCGCGAAGACCAGCGTGTCGTACCCGATGCCGCGCCCCCCGACGGTCACCTCCCGCCGCACCGGGTCGATCCGCTCGGCCCACCCCCGCACGAACTCGATCCCCGTGCCCCGCAACAACTCCGGAATCCGCACCTCGGCGAGCCCCTGCCCGGTGGCCGTCTGATGCATCCTCAACCGCTCGACGAACCGCTCCCCGGGATTGACCAGCGTCACCGCCACCCCGACCCCACCCCGCCGGGTCCGCCGGGCGACCCGAAGCGCCGCGATCATCCCGGTGTACCCGGCGCCCAGAACCACGATCCGGTGCATGACCGGCTCCTTCCCGCCGCGCGAGCCCCCTGTCAGGCCGCGTCACCCCCAGGACGAGCCACCCCCGCAGTCCGTGAGCCGCCCCGAACGTGACCCCGCTCACCCTGTGCGGCAGAGCCGTTCGGCCCCGTTCCCCGCCCACCTCTCCGGCGGTCCAGTGCCGGCTTATGCCTGTGGCGGTCCAGTCTCGGCTTATGCCTGCGGCGGTCCAGTCTCGGCTTATGCCTGCGGCGGTCCAGTCCCGGCTTACGCCTGCGGCGGTCCAGTCCCGGCTTACGCCTGCGGCGGTCCAGTCCCGGCTTACGCCTGCGGCGGTCCAGTTCTCGCTCACGCCGTCGGCCGGGACGCCCGACGTGCGGGCGGTCCCGTCTCCGCTCCACCCTTTCGGCAGAAACGCTTGCGCTGCGGGCAGTCCCGTCCCTGCTCACGGCGACCGTCGCCCGGACGGCGGCGTGCGGGTCGGCCGCCCGATGGGGTCCTCCTCAATCGGCCAGCGGCATCAGTCGGCCTGCGGCATCGGCGGGATGCCGGACAGCTTCTCCGGATTGCTGATCAGATGGATCGACCGGACCAGGCCGTCGACGAGGTGCAGGAACACCGCCACCGACGGCGCGCCGGCGGAATACACCACGATCGCCGGGCCGCCGTTGAGCTGCGCGAGGCCGATGCTCGGCGCCTCCGGCAACCGCCCGGCGAACGTGAGCAGCGCCTTCGCCACCAGCTCCAGGCCCGTGATGACCTTGCGCGGCGCGGGTGCCAGGCCGCCGCCGTCGCTGACGAGCTCGACGCCGGGTGCGAGGACCTCGACCAGCTTGCGCAGGTCGCCGCCGGCGCACGCGGCCAGGAACCGCTCGGTGACCTCGGCCCTCGTCGCCAGGTCCGTGTCATACCGGACGCGGTGCTCCTCCACGTGCGCCCGGGCCCGCACGGCGGTCTGCCGGACCGAGACCTCGCTGCGCCCGACGAACGAGGCGATCTCCGCATGCGAATACCCGAACGCCTCGCGCAGCACGAACACCGCCCGCTCCAGCGGCGTCAGCGACTCCAGCACCAGCAGCATCGCCGTGGAGACGGAGTCGGCGAGGGCCACCCGCTCCGCGACGTCGGGGCTGGTCAGCAGCGGCTCGGGCAGCCACGGCCCGACGTAGTGCTCCCGGCGCGCCTGGGCGCTGCGCAGCCGGTCGATCGCCAGCCGGGTCGTCACCCTCACCAGATAGGCCTCAGGGTTGTCGACCGTCGCCGGGTCGACGGTGCTCCACCGCAGCCACGCGTCCTGCACGACGTCCTCGACGTCGCCGACCCGGCCGAGCACCCGATAGGCGACGGCGTTGAGCCGCCCGCGATGCTCGTCGAACACGTCGGCCGCAGTCATGCGATCACTGTTGCAGGACCGACAGGATGTTGCCCGCCGGGTCGCGGAACCACGCGATCAGCGGCCCACCGGCGCGGTGGATGCCCTTGTCGTCGGTCGTCTCATACTGCTCGAACCGCACACCCCGCGCGGCCAGCTCGTCGACGGTGGCCTCGATGTCCTCGACCGGGAAGTTGAGCACGGTGAACGTCGCCGGCTCGTGGCCGGGCTTGGGGTAGATCAGCACGTCCTTGTCCCCGGCGAGACGCAGGTGCAGCATGCCGTGCTCCTCGTCGACCCTCAGGCCGAGCGTCTCACCATAGAACCGCTTGACGGCCGGGATGTCGCCGGCCGAGAACCCGCTGAACGCCTTCGAATCCGTGAGCATCGTGCCCTCCCGTTTCCTCGATGCCCTGTTCCTACCACGCGGGTACGACGCTTTCCGGCGGTGTCGGAAAGCGCCGATCAACGCCGCCGAGTTTTGTCGGTGGTCGTAGTTATGGTGGCGCGGTGACGACATGGACCGCGCCCCAGGCGTCTCCCGCCCCGCTCGACTGGACCCCGCCGCGGCAGCCGCTGGAGTGGCGCGACGGGGTCGCGGTCAGCACCTGGCTGCGGTCCGTCCTGCACCCGCGCCGCGGCGGGATCGCCACCGGCATCAGGCCGCTCGCGAGCGTGGAGGAGGCGTGGGCGGGCCTGCGCCGCGGCGTGTGGTCCGAGGACGCGGCGCTCCGCGGTCGTGGCATCGCTTCCAGGGTCTGGGAGCTCGTCACTTCGACCAGGGCGGAGGAGCGTGCCACTGGGCTGCGGCTGCTGGACCCCGCTCATCGCGTCGGTGCCGAGTCCGAGGACCGCGCACTGGTCGAGGCGTGCCGGGCGCGGTTCGAATATCTGTCCGGGCCCGCGCACGACTGGCTCGCCGACTTCCTCGTCGCCACGCACGGCCTGGTCGAGGGGTGCCGCAGGATCCTCGGCGGGTTGCACGTCGAGCTGCCCTATGTCGGCGTCGGCGTGTTCGGCCGGCTCCGTGAGCTGCTCGTCCTCGCCGACGAGCCGACCTATGCACAGGCGCGGGACGCGCTGCTGGAGGTCCGCGACCGCAAGGCGGCCGAGCACAGGGGCGGCCTCCGCGCGGACCTGTTCTGGGCCACGACGTTCCTGCTGCCGCTCGGCCCCGAAGCCGGTGAGGAGGAGCGCGCAGCGCATCGGGCCGCACTGCGGTACACGGGCAGGTTCGGAAACGTCGATGTCCACGCCTCCGGCCTCGCCGCCGGCGACCTCGGCACCCTGGAGAAGTTCCTGGGCGCCAACGACAGGGTCCGGTGGGAGTTCTTCGGCACGTCCGGTGGCCGCGTCCACCTCGCGAGCGTGCTGGACGTCGCCGGCGCCGCCGCGGGTCCCGTGCTGGCGGCGATGAAGCCGTCGTATCCGTTCGAGGACCACGCCCACCACAACGGGGTGTGGTGCAGCCTCCTCGCCCACATCGACGACGATGCCGCCCGTGAGGCGCTGCAGCGCGAACGGCGGGCCGGGCACCCGTGGGCGACCCTCGGCCCGCTGACCGACCCCGGCTCCTTCGAGCCGGCCCGTGACCCGTCGACCGAGACGACCGTCCCCGAAGGGGTGCCCTGCGACTACACGCCGCCCGCCGCAGCGCACCCCGTCGCGCTGCATCCGCCGGTGGAGGTCGAGCCCGCGCTGCGCTGGCGCGACGCCGAGCGGGAGGCGGCGGAGCGGCTCAGCGTCGCCGAGGAGACGGTGACGTGGGACGGCGTGCCGATCGGCCGGTGCGGCACCGCGCAGGTGACCGCGTGGCTGGAGCACCGCGAGCACTGGGCGCTGCCGACGACGCTGCCCATGCTCGCGCTAGCTCCACTGTGGACGCACGAGCGGCTCTTCGCGCTCGGCTTCGAGCAGCACCACTACTGGGTCCGGTCCGCCATGCCGCTGCTGCTCGTCCGGCACGGCGTCGGTCATGTCGCCCCGCTGCTCGCCGCGTTCGCCGACCCGCCGAGTGTGGAGGAGGCGCTGCAGGTCGCCCAGCCGGTCGGTCACGTCGCGCTCACCGCGCCGGTCGTGCGGGCGTTCGCCGGGAAGAAGCTGCGCCGCCTGGCCCGGTCCTGGCTGCTGCGCCACCCCCGGCACGCCGCCGCGGGCGCCGTCGCGCTGTGGTCGGCGACACCGAAGGACGCCGCCGTCGGCCGGGTCCTGCGCTATCTCGACGCGCAGGGCCACCGCCCGCTGCTGCTCGCGCAGGCGGGGGAGCGGGCCGCCGACCTCGTCACCCTCCTGGAGCAGGACCCGGTCACGACGGCGAAGCTGCCGAGGTATGTGACGGACACACCCCTGCCCCCGCTGATCGCCACCATCGGCGCTGACGGGCCGGGGCAGCCCCCGGGAGCGGATGCCGCGGTGGCCGGCCCGGCAGACGCCGCGGCGGCCGGCTCAGCGGGCGGCGCGGTGGCCGGCGCAGGTGCGGTCGAGCACCTGCTGGCCAGGCTCGCCGTCTGCAACGCCGACGAGGTGCACCCCGCGGTCCTCGCCGCCCGCGACACGTGGACGGAGCGGTCGCGGGCCGCGTTCGCGCTGGAGCTGTTCGAGCGGTGGCTCGCCGCCGGCGCGCCCGCCGCCGACGGCTGGTGCATGCAGGCCGTCGGGCTCATCGGCGACGACGCCGGCGCCCGCCGGCTCGCCTCCCTCGCCAAGCAGTGGCCCGGCCAGGGCGCGAGCGCCCGCGCGCAGGCCGCCCTCGACGCCCTGCGGCACCGCGGCACCGACGCCGCGCTCATCGAGCTCAACCTGCTCGCCGAGAAGTCCAGGTTCCCCGTGTTCAAGAGCGTCGCCGGCCAGCACATCGAGGCGATCGCCGACCTGCGCGGCCTCACCTCCGACGAGCTCGCCGACCGGCTCGTGCCGACCCTCGGCCTCGACGACGACGGCGACACGGTCGACACCGACGCCGGCACGTTCCGGATCGTCTTCGACCACCAGCTCCTGCCCGTCGTCCGCGACGCCGCCGGCCGCATCCACGCCGACCTGCCCAAACCGGCCCGGGGCGAGGACAAGCAGCGCCACAAGAAGGCCAAGGACCGCATCACCGCGCTGCGCAAGGAGACCCGCGCGTCGGCGTCGCTGCACGTGTCCAGGCTGGAGCGCGCCATGTGCACCGGCCGCCGCATCCCGGCCGCCGTGTTCGTCGACCGCTTCGCCACCCATCCGTGGATGAGCCACCTCGCCCGCCGCCTGGTCTGGGGCGTCTTCGCCGGTCCCGCCGACGCGTCCACCGCCCGTGTCGCGGGGGAGAGCACCGTCGCCGGCCCGCCGCCGGTCACTGCCGCGCGCATCGCCGAGGGCACCGCTGAAGTCGGCGCCGCCGCTCCCGCGTCGGTCAGCAATGTCCGCGTCGCCGTGGCCGGCCCGCCCGCCGTGGCCGGCCCGCCCGCCGTGGCCGGCCTGCCCGCCGTGGCCGGCCTGCCCGCCGTGGCCGGCCTGCCCGCCGTGGCCGGCGACCTCACTGCGACCCGTAACGTCGCCGTCGCCGGCACGCTTGCCGAGACCGACGACGTCGCCGAGATCAGTAACGTCGCCGCTGCCGCTCCCGCGCCCGTCAGCAATGTCCGCGTCGCCGTGGCCGGCAACTTCGTCGAAGCCGACACGTCGGCCGCGTCGGCGCCGGCCGCCGCCGGGCTGACTCCGGCCGCCGCAGAGGCGGTGCTGATCGCCGCCGAACCGGGGCCGGTCGCCAGCGTTCGCGTCGCTGCGGATGAGGAGGCCGCCGCCGGGTCAGGGCCGGTCGTCGGCGTTCGGGTCGCTGCGGATGCGGAGGCCGCCGCCGGGTCGGGGCCGGTCGTCGGCGTTCGGGTCGCTGCGGATGAGGCGGTCGTCGTCGAGCGGGTGCTGGTTGCCACGGTCCGGGTCGCTGAGGACGGGACGCTCGCCGACGTCGCGGACGAGCCCGTGGCCTTGCCGCCCGGTGCGACGGTCGGTGTCCTGCATCCGCTCGAGTTCCCCGAGGGCACGGTGGCCGCGTGGGCGGAGGTTTTCGCGGATTATGAGCTGCTCCAGCCGTTCGAGCAGCTCGGCCGGCCCGCGCACCGCATCACCGAGGAGGAGCGGTCGGCCAGGGTGATCGACCGGTTCGAGGGGCGGAAGGTGACGTATGCGGTGCTGCGCGGACTCGAGCGTCACGGCTGGACCCGCTGGTATGACGCGACCGTGCAGATGGCCAAGCCGATCGGGGGCGGCGTCCACGTGGTCCTCGACACCGACCCCGGCTGGCACGCGTCGGACACCGTCGACAGCGCGCCGCCGCAGACGGTCGCCGGCCTTGTGCTCGCCCGTGCCGGTGACCGCACCTTCGGCACGCTGCCGCCGGTCGTCTTCTCCGAGCTGATCCACGACCTGAGGGTGGTGACGTGACGAACCGCGGGCGGCGTACTGTCCGTGCCGGGCCGGTCGTCGGAGCGTGGATGGGTGGGCTGGGATGGCTGACGAGGTCGTCGAGCGGGTCACGGTCGCCGTCGGGCCCGAGGTGGTGTTCCGGGCGGTGGCAGACGTGCGGCGGATGGCGAGGTGGAGCCCCGAGTGCTTCGCCGCTTGGGTGCTGACGCGGTCGGAAGGGCTGCCGGGGCGGTTCGTCGGGTTCAACCGGCGCGGGGCGTATGTCTGGTTCACCACCTGCAGGGTCGTGGCCGCGGAGCCGGGCGCGGAGTTCGCGTTCGACGTGACGACGTTCGGGATGCCGGTCGCCAGGTGGGGGTTCCGGCTCGCGGAGGGCGCCGGCGGTGGCACGGAGGTCACGCAGTACTGGATCGACCAGCGTGTCCGGGGTGCCATGGTGCTCGGCAGGATCTTCACCGGCAAGGTGGCCGGCGCGCGGCCGGCGGCGAACCGGGACGGCATGCGGACCACCCTCGCCAGGCTGAAGCGGGAGCTAGAGGGCGGGGTCAGGGACGGCGACGCGGCGTGAGACCCACAGCAGGTACTCCTTGCGGTCGAGGGGGTTGTGGTCGGTGCGGGGGCGCGACGGTTGGGCGCCGCGGACCGGGCGGTGGTGGTCGAAGGCGTAGGTGAGCACGCCCTCGCCGTGGCTGATGCCGGGCAGCCGGCGTTCCAGGTCGCGGACCCGCACCGCCGGGATCGTGCCGGTCACCTCGAAGAACCGGCCTGCCTGCTGGGAGAGCGGCACGGCGCCGAGTTTGGCGAGGAGGGCGAGGGCGGCGCCGGTGGTGTCGGCGGGGATCTCCAGGTGGAAGCGGTGGACGGGCTCACACACGCGGGTGCCGGCGTCGCGCAGCGCGCGCATCAGGACCAGCGGGGTGAGTTTGCGGAAGTCGGCGGCGGTACTGCCGGGAGGCTGGTAACCGGACGCCGTCATCGTGACCTTCGCGCCGGTGACGGTCCAGCCGAGCAGGCCCTGGCGGAACGTGTCGCGGACGTACCCTTCCATCGCGGCCGAGAACTCGGTGGTTCTGTTGTAGACGTACATGGGCATCGACTCGACCGGGACGTCCAGCGCGAACGAGAACGTGTCGGCCGGCTCGACCCGCAGGCCGACGGTGGCGAGGAACGGGTTGCCCGGCTCGCCGAGCAGCTCGACGGCCTCGCCGGTGCCGGTCACGCGCTCGACGTAGACGGTCGTCGACTCCTGGAACGACACCGGGATGCCGTAGTCGTCCGCGAGCGTCGCCTCGATGACCTCCTTCTGCACCTCGCCGTAGAGGGAGACCGACAGCGCGGAGGGCAGCACCCGCAGGTCGATCAGCGGGTCCTGCTCGGCGAGCTGCGCCAGCGCCGTGTGCAGCCGCGGCCGGTCCCGCGGGTCCCGCGGCACGACAACCGTCTCCAAGGTCGGCGGCGCGAACAACTGCGGCTGCGCGCCGTCCGGGGACGGTGAGCAGCCCAGCGTGTCGCCGATCCGGACCGTCTTCAGCCCCCACAGCTTCCCGATCGACCCGGCCGGGACCGTCCTGCCGCCCGAGGGGACGTCGATCGCCGTCACCTTGCCCTGCGTGAGCTGGTCGCGGACCCGCAGCGTGCCGGAGAAGACCCGGGCGTAGGCGATCTTCTCGCCGGCCGGGCCGCGCTCGACCTTGAACACCGTCGCCGACAGCGGGCCGTCCGGGTCGCCGCCGGCCGGGGGCAGGACCGTGGCCAGGCCGTCGACGAGCGCGTCGAGGCCGGCACCGGTCACGGCCGAACCGAAATACACGGGGTGCACCAGCCCCGCGGCCGTCTGCGTGGCCAGCGCGGGCCGCAGCGGTACACCCGCCGCGTCATGAACGAAGGCGGCCATGAGCGTCTCGTCGTGCTCGGCCAGGGCCTCGGCGAGCCGGTCGGTGCCGGGCTCGAACGCCGCGGACGCCGTGCCCAGACCGGTCGGGCGGCCCATCGGCGCGAGCGCGGGCGTCAGCTTGGCCGCGAGGTCGGCGAGGAGGTCCTCGTGCCGCGCGCCGCGCCGGTCGATCTTGTTGACGAAGATCAGCGTCGGTACGCGCAGCCGCCGCAGGGTGCGCATCAGGATCCGGGTCTGCGCCTGCACGCCCTCGACGGCCGAGACGACGAGGACGGCGCCGTCCAGGACCCGCAGCGCGCGCTCCACCTCGGCGATGAAGTCCGGGTGCCCGGGCGTGTCGATCAGGTTGACGGTGACCCCGCCCACGGCGAACGACGCCACCGCGGACTTGATGGTGATGCCGCGCTGCCGTTCGAGGGCGAGCGAGTCGGTCTGGGTGCTGCCGTCGTCGACGCTGCCGATCCGGTCGATGACGCCGGCGCGGAACAGCAGCCGCTCGGTCAGGCTGGTCTTACCGGCGTCGACATGGGCGACGATGCCGAGGTTGAGGGTGGGCATGCAGGGTCAGGTCCTTCCCAGCGTCGATGACTCCCTTCCGGATGGACGTGATCCCTGTGCGCATGTCCGCTCCTCAAGTCGACGTGGGTTGCTTCCATACTGACCGAAGCGCCGGCCGGCCGCACCCGAGATACGCCGGCTTGACCTTGCCCCTTGGGCAAGCCCGACCCTGGGTCTCGCCGGGCGACCGCCCGGCCCGGAAGGAGCGCAGGTGGACGAGGAGCTGCTCACCATCGGATCGTTCGCACGGCGGTCGTGGCTCTCGCCGAAGGCGTTGCGGCTGTACGAACGGCAGGGCCTCCTGCTGCCCGCGGCCGTCGACGAGCACAACGGCTACCGCTGGTACCGCCCGGAGCAGCTGGAGACGGCCAGGCTGATCGCCAGGCTGCGCCGTCTCGAGATGCCCCTGGCGACCGTCGCCGCGATCGTCGCGGCCGGCGACCCGCGGACCCAGGCCGCCCTCATCGGCGAGTACTGGTCCGCCCAGGAGCACGCGACGGCCGTCCGCCGTGAGATCGCCGCCCATCTGCGCAGCCGGCTGCTCGACGATCGTGAGGGACTCAGCATGTACGAGGTGAAGGTCCGCGACGTGCCGGAACAGACGGTGCTGACCGAACAGCGGCACGTGAAGGCGCAGGACCTGCCGGCCTGGATCGACGAGGCCATCGGCCGCCTGCTCAAGGCCGCCGCCGGCCACGGGGACGGGGTCGTCGGCCCCTGTTTCATCATCTACCACGGCGAGGTCAACGAGGACAGCGACGGACCCGTCGAGATCTGCCTGCCCGTCAGCCCGACCGGCCCCGTCGACAGCGCGGTCCGGGTCGAGCCGGCACACCGCGAGGCGTACACCCGCATCACCAAGGCGCAGGTCGGCTACCCGCAGATCCTGTCCGCCTTCGACGCGGTCGGCCAGTGGGTCGCCGGGCAGGGCCTGCCCGTCAGCACGTCGCCGCGCGAGGTGTACTTCGCGGACTTCGGCGCCGCCGGCCCGGCCGACGAGGTCTGCGACATCGCCTTCCCGCTCGACTGATCCGCTCCGAACGGGGGTGCCCGCCGTCCCACCGGTCGGCGGGCACGGGGCCATTCGGGGAGATCCGCTCCGCTCTTCAGCGATGATTTCGCATGCGTGGTTTCGCCCGGCATTCTCCCGGGCCGATACTGCCCCGATGGAGGTCCCGAGCATTCTCAAAGGCGCCAATCTCGAACTTCCCGCAGAGGCCGACGGCCTGCAGATAGTCGTAGGGTGGCAGGATTCCTCGAACGACCGTGCGATCGACGCGTCCGCATTGTTACTGGCCGGCGGAAAGGTCCGCTCGGACGCTGACTTCGTCTTCTACAACCAGCCGACCTCTGCGGACGGATCGGTGCGCCACCTCGGTGCGAGCGTCACGGAGGAGGGTGTCCAGGAGCGGATCGCGGTCGATCTCGAATCGGTGCCCACCGATGTCGATGCCATCGTCATCGCGGCGAGCCTCGATCGGGGTTCGTTCGGCGAACTGAGCGGAATGCATCTCGTGGCGGTGGACGACGCGGGAACACCGATCGTCAGGTACGACATCACCGACGCGAGCGTCGAGACCGCGTTCGTGTTCGGCGAGGTGTACCGGCGAAACGGCGCCTGGAAGGTCCGCGCCGTCGGGCAGGGCTGGGACTCCGGTCTCGCGGGCCTCGCTACCTCCTTCGGCGTCAGCATCGACGACGATCCAACCTCCGATGACGGCGATCCCACCGCCGATGACGGCGATCCCATCGCCGTCGGTGAGTCCGCCGACGACGCGGACTTCGCCCCGGTCGACATGGAATACATCGCCGTCGAAGATCCGTCCCTGGCTGGCGATTCCACCGCGGCGGACGATGCCGCCGGGATCGACGACGCCGCCGGGATCGACGGTTCCGTCGGTGACGACGCGGACTTCGGCGCCGAGGGGTCCGCTCCGATCCTCGACGAGACGACCTCCGTGCTGGACGAGAGCCCGGCGGAGCTGCTGGACGAGGCGGGCGCGGAGCCGCAGGACGAGGCGCCGCCCGTCACCGCCCCACGGGCGAAGGCGGTGCGCACCAGGCAACCCAGGACCACCAGGATCACCCCGCCGAAACCCGTCCTGGCCGGCGACTCGACCTGGCAGGCGGCCCGGCTCTTCTCGGTCGCCGGTGTCGGCGCCGCCGAGGAGCAGGAGAAGCGGGCCACGTCGGCGCTGCTGGCGACCATGTACGCGGTCCGCCCGTTCGCCCGTGGCATCGTCGCCCGGCTCGGCGCCCCCGCCGGCACGGTGGAGACGTTCGCCGAGGTGCGGTTCGAGCTGGACGACAAGAAGGTCATCCCGGACGGCGTCATCAGGGTCGCGCGCGGCAGCCGCCTGTGGACCTGCCTGCTGGAGGTCAAGACCGGCACCTCCCAGCTGGGCCGCGACCAGGTCGAGAAGTACCTCGACGTGGCCCGGATCCGCGGCTACGACGCGGTCGTCACCCTGTCCAACGAGATCGCCCCCGGCGCGGGCGAGCACCCTGTCGACGTCGACAAGCGCAAGCTCCGCAAGGTCGGCATGCTGCACCTGTCATGGGCCGAGGTCCTGCAGGAGGCCCGGATGGTGCTGGACCACCGCGGCGTCGAGACGCCGATGCAGGCCTGGATCCTGTCCGAGTTCATCAAATATCTGCAGCACCCCCGCTCCGGTGCGTCCGGCTTCGACGACATGGGTCCCGCGTGGGTGTCGGTACGGGACTCGGCAATCGCCAGCACGCTGCGGGCCACCGACCGCAAGGTGCCCCCGGTCGCCGGCGCGTGGCTGCGCCTGGTGCGGTTCCTGTGCCTGAAGCTCACCGCCGAGCTCGGGGTCACGGTCACCAGCCCGATTCCTCGCCGGCTCGCCGTGGACCCCGCCGAGCGGCAGCGCACGGTCGTCTCGAAGCTCGCGCAACAGAAGGTCCTCGACGCGACCCTGAAGATCCCGGGCGCCGCCGGCCTGGTCACGATCTCCGCCAACCTGCAGCTCAAGCAGGTCAAGGTGGCGATCCAGATCGCCGCTCCGCAGGACAGCACCGCCCAGCGGAAGGTGGCCTGGCTGCTTCGGCAGCTCGACAAGGCGCCGAACGACGTCGTGGTCGAGGTCGGCTTCGCGGGCCATGCCGAGACCACCTGCGAGCAGCTCGGCGCCGTCCGGGCGAAGCCGGCGATCCTGATCGCCGACCGCTCGCTGGAGATCACCACGTTCAAGCTCAGCCGCCGCACCCCGATGGGCCTGCAACGCTCCGGCGTCAAGGGCGGCTTCGTGAACAGCGTCATCAAGGCCTTCGACGTCTTCTACAGCACCGTCGTGCAGGGCCTGAAGCCGTGGCCGGCGCCCGCCCCGCAGCTGCCGGACGAAGCCGTGACCTTCGACGACGAGCGCTGATCAGGTCAGGACCGGCTCCGCGGTCGAGGATCGTCAGCGGTTGCGGAGCCGGTCCAGCAGCGAGCGGGACCCGGTGCGCTGCTTGACGAGCGGCACCCGTGGCCGGTCCGCGGCGGTGGGGGCCAGGCCGCGGGTGCGCAGCTCGGCCCAGATCCACGGCGGGCACAGGCCCCGGTAGCTGCGGAACTCCTCCAGCGGCACCCGGGTCGGCCGCAGCTGCAGCCAGCTGTCCTTGGTCAGCACCCCGTGGCAGCGTTCCAGCGGCAGCGCCAGGAAGCCGTCGGAGCGGGACCTGTCCTGGCTGGTGATCTTCAGGACGTCGGCGCCGGTGGTGTCCGCCGTCAGGACCAGCACCGGCCGGTCCTTGCCCTCGTCGTCGTCCTCCTCGAACACCACGAACGCGTTCCACACCTCGTGCGTCTTCGGCATCCGTTCCGCCGCCGCCCGAGGTGTACGGGGAGCCCGCGGCTCCTCGGCGGGGCGCACCCGGCGCAGCACCCCGATCGTCAGGGTGGCTCCGGCGAGGGCGAGCAGCGGCAGTACCAGCAGCATCAACGCCACCGTCGTCGGCGACGCGGTCCCGGGGTCACCGGCGACCGGGACGTGGTTGACGGCGGCCCACGCTCCGACCAGCCCGGCGGCCGCGAGGATCACGCCGGCCCGGACGAACAGGTGCACGCTGCCGTCCATGTCGGCGAACTGCCACACCGCGGTGCACACGACCAGCGCGCCGAGCGTGACGGCGCCGCCGGTCCAGAAGTCGAAGACCCGGAAGCCCAGCGCGTACGCGGCACACTTCGCGAGCACGCAGGCGGCCAGCAGGACCCCGGCGCGGACGAAGATCTGTCCGGCGGTGTTCTCGCCGGGCGTACGGAAGCGGCGGCCGAGCACCAGCGCGACGACCGGCGCCGCGACCAGCCCCGGCCAGATCGCGCCCGCGCCGCTGTGCCCGAGCAGCACGTCGGCGGGGAGCCCGATGACGGCCGCCCCGCCGAACCACGCCGCCACCACGATCGGCAGCAGCACCCACCCGACCGGGGTGGCGAGCAGCGCCCGCGAGTCCCACGCGATCACGCCCACGAGACCGAGCCCGATCACCGCGGCGATGACCACCAGCGCCCCGCTCCCGTCCAGCATCATCCACGCTCCTCCATGTGTGCCCCCGTGGTCACTCTTGCATGGTGGCCCATCGGCAGCCGCGCGACTCCGCCTGGGCCGGCGTGGCGTACTCCACGTTGAACCGGCGGGTCGGCGGCGCCGCGTCACCCGGCCCGTCGCGGAACAGCACCACCAGGCCCCGCAGCGACCCGTCGCCGCTGACCCGGATGCAGCGCTCGGTGTCCTTCAGGTACTCCAGCGAGAACCACCGCGAGATCGCCGAGATCCGCACGCAGCAGACCGCCGGCACGGGAGTCGGGATCGGCATGGTGTGGTAGTCCTGGACCAGGAACACCCCGCCCGGCGTGTCCGCGGAGACGATGAGGTCCTGCCCCTCCTGCGTCTGCAGGTCGTAGATCGTCCCGAGCATCGCGTACCCCTTGGCGTTCGTGCTCGACGCCACGAACCGCACCGGCGAGTTGAACGCGTGCGGCGTGATCACCCCCGCCGACTGCCGGAAGATGATCTGATACGCCGGGCTGCCGCTGTAGGTCGTGGTGTTGGCCGTGTACGTGCCGAGCGGCAGGTAATGGTTGTTGAGCGCGATGAAGTCCATCTTCGCCCCGGCCTGCACGCTGACCTGCGTCGACCCGGTCTGCGCCAGCCGCACCCCGCTCCTGGTGATGCTCAGGTCCTCGTCGCCGCCCTGGTACGGGTGCACGAACACCGCGTTCCACCGCGGGACGGTCACGTTGAAACTCCACTCCCACGGGCTGAACGTGTTGTTGGGCACGTCCTGCGTCAGCGGCAACGCGGCGTGCGCCGCCGACGGTGTACCGGCCACGACCAGCGCCGAGCAGAGCCCTGCCAGCACCACCTGCCCGAGCCGCCTCATCCTGAATGACATAGACCCTCCTCGAAGCGATGGCTTCCAGCGCACCACGCGGAGCCCGCGCGCCGACAGGTCACTCACCGATACAGGAACCGATCACTTTCACCGGCCCGGCGCAGGACCCGCCCATGCGGCTGCTGCGCTGGTCGACCGGCCTGCTGTCCGCGCGGCGGGCCGAGTGGGGCCAGGCCATGCTCGGCGAGCTCGCCCACCTCGACGGCCGCCGGCGGCGGCTGCACTTCGCGCTCGGCTGCACCGGCGCCGCGCTGATCATGCCCCCGTGGGGCCGCGCCGCCGCCGGCCGCTGGGCGGCGATCGCCGTCACCGCGGGCAGCCTCGCCGTCCACGCCCGCCGGACCGTCCACTACCACCTGGGGCCTCCAGCTCAGCGGCCGCTGACCCGCCACCGACCTCGCGGGCGCCCCGTCGCCAGCAGGGGATGGGGCAGGTCCCGGACGGCCTCCTCGGTGGGCGTCTCACCGTCCGGCAACCCGTCCGGAATGGACTGCGTGTACAGCGCGGCCAGCGCCGGCCACCATTCGCGATGGCGATTCAGCACCTCACGGAGAATAGGACTGCTGAGCAGCATGTACCGCGGCCAGCGATGCCAATCCTGGGAGAACTCGGCCTCCGGCATCAACTTCGTCGCCGTCAGGTTGTAGTCGAGCAGGTCGGCCAGCATCTCGGCCATGGTCTCGGCGACCACCCGGTCCGGATTGCCGGGGCCGCAGGTCCTGTTGCTGAAGAAGTACGGCCGGAGGTGCGGCTTCTCGACGAGGCCACCGTGCCACGTGTGGGACAGCTCAAGAATGTCGCGGATCAACCCGACCCTTGCGATCGAGTTACTGACCTTGGTCTGCCGCGCCAGGTCCCGGGTCTGCCGCGCCACGAACAACAGCGAAAGGACGATCGACGCAACACTCAGCACCCCGGCAAAATCCATGCTGCCACCCTGTGATCGAGCGTCACCGCATAGTAATCGATGAATGCAAAAGGATCAGAAGGTGTCCCGGTCGTAGATGGCACGCGGCCAGGGCTGCATCACCTCCGGCAACCGGGCCGGGACGCTGAGGAAGATGCTGCCGTCCGGCTCGAGCCGGCGATCGGGGAGCAGCGCGGGCAGGGCCTCCGGCAGGACCGGCACCGACCGCCCGACCGGTTCGGGGTCGCCGTGCAACGCGAGGTGTCGCCATGCGTCCCAGGCCAGCGGGACCGGCCGCACCGCCTGGGTCCGGACACCCGGTGCGGATTGAGTGCAAAGTTTCCGGCACTTTTGGCGTCTGAGGGGGGGTGAAGGAGGTACCCGTCGTGCAGAACCCACTGGAGGCCGAGTTCTCGGCCTTCGTCGAGCAGCGCGCGCATGCGTTGCTGAAGACGGCGTACGCGCTGACCGGCGACCGGCACGCCGCTGAGGACCTCGTGCAGACCGCCCTGGCGAAGGCGTTCGCACGGTGGCGGCGGATCGACGAGCCGGAGCCCTACCTGCGGCGCATGATCTACAACGAGTTCGCGTCCGGGTGGCGCAGCCGGCGCCGGCAGGCCGAGGTGTCGGTGGCGGAGCCGCCGGAGCGGGCCGCTTCCCGATACCTGGAGACCGACACCGCGCTGCGGCTGCTGCTGCGTGACGCGTTGCAGACGCTGCCACCCCGGCAGCGGGCGGTGCTGATCCTGCGGTACTTCGAGGACCGCAGCGTCGAGGAGACCGCGGAGATCCTCTCCTGCCGCCGGGGCACGGTGGCCAGCCAGGCCTCGCGGGGGCTGGCCAAGCTGCGCGAACTCGTGCCGCAGCTCGACTGGAGCGAAGATTTCGTGGAAGGACGGCACTGATGCGCTTCGAAGAGCTGCTCCACGAGACGATCGACGAGATGTCCGGCGAGCTGCGCGAGCCGTCCGCCGGGCTCGCCGCGCGCAGCATGGTCGAGGGCCGGCGCATCCGGCGCAACCGCAGGCTGGCCGCGACCGGCGGCGCGGTCCTGGCGGTGATCGCCGTCGTGCTGCCCTGGGCGGTCCTGTCCCGCCCCGGCGTCGTGCCCCCGCCACCTGCGGCCGCCGGATCGAGCCGGCCGCAGGCCCAGTTGACCACGCAGGTGCCGAGCCCCAGGACCCCCGATGGACTGCCCGGAGGCTGGGTCGTCATCGAGAAGGGGGACCAGGTGCTGGAGCGGTCCAGCGGTCGGTACATCTCCGTGCGCAACCAGGGCCAGCCGGCCCCGACCGGCGACCGGCTCCTGGTCAGGCCCGGTCCGAGCGAGGCCAAGGTGACGGACGTGCGTGGCGGCCACCCGGTGACCGTCGAGCCGGCCGGCTTCATCGGCACGTACAGCTGGTCACCGACCGGCGACCGGCTCGTCGGCGGGCTGACCCGGAAGGATCCGTTCAAGGTCGGCTTCGGGGTGATCGACGCGCGCACGGGCAAGGTGCGCACGCAGTGGATCGACGCGGACAGGTACCCCTGCAGCCGGTGCTTCTTCACCTGGACGCGGGACGGCAAGGAGATCGTCATGGCCGTCGCCTACCGCTCGGAAGGTGGTGCCCTGGAGCAGGTCACCGGCCTGCAGCTGTTCGACGCCGAGACCGGTGAGCCCACCAGGTCGCTGCCGGTGACCGCGATGCCGGCCGGGCCGTTCGCCTGGTCGCCCGACGGGCGGTACGTCGTCGCCGGTCCCGAACCCGGAGAGTCGGACGGTCCGAACGGTACGACGACCAACTGGTCGCGGTTCGACGTGCTCACCGGGCAGCGGGTGGAGTTCCCGTTCGCCGCCGTGTGGGTGAGCGACGACGTGCTGCTCACCGGCCGGGACGGCGAGGTGCGCACCCTGACCCGCGACGGCGCGGTGACCAGGACCACGGCCGTCGGCGCCCCGAGCGACAGGACCATCACCCTCGGCCCGCCGTAGCGGGCCGCAACGAGCGTCAGCGGGGCACGGCGTCCTGCGCCGTGACCGCGGCCATCAGCGCCCGGTACTCGGCCGGCTCCAGATCACCGGTCAGCAACCGGTCGACCGCCCTCGCCTCCCGGCGGGCCAGATACGTGCCCGCCGGGCGTGGCGCCGGCAGTGGGCCGAACCGGGCGGCCGCGACCAGCTGTTTGGTATCGGCAGCCTGACCGGGCGTGATCCGCGTGGCGCGCCCTTCGTGGTCAGTCCCCCGCGGGAGCGACCAGGCCCTGCCGCGCCTGAGAATCTGCCGGATCGAGCCCCTTTTTACGAGCGCCTGCTGCCGCAGACGAGCCCACGTACCGTCCTCAGCCCACCGCCGGAACCGTAGATGCGCCGTCCTCCACGGCCCGTACCGCTCCGGCATGTCCCGCCACGGCGAACCGGTCGCTTCACCCGACAGATCCCGTTGATCATCTGCCGATGATCACGCCAACGGCCGCCGCGCCCGCCCTGCTTAGGCAGCGACGGCTCGAGATCGCCCACTCACGATCGGTTAGATCGAAACGCGCTACCCGTACAACGACCCAGTCCCAAGATCCGCTAGTCACTGCCTAGCCCTCGGACCGCGACAGAGGCTAGGTGACTGGTGTTAAACGATGGTCTGGCCCGGAGGGCCAGACCATCGTTGTCGTCTTGCGGGGTGGGGTTCGGCGGCGGGTTGAGGTTGGGT